>NZ_JACJUZ010000042.1:0-46079 GCF_014299995.1 Sphaerospermopsis sp. LEGE 00249
AAGGCACAGGGGAATAATAAAACACCTGACCAACCTACGAATACGAAGCGATCGCGCTTTAACCAGTCGTCTAGTACGTCAAACCACCCTCTTGACGGGGCGCGTCCAACTGCTATGGTCATGAGAAAGAATCTCCAAAAATTTATAAGTACGGATTTTGTCTGTTTATGGGTGGCTATGACATGACCTTCCATAAACAGAAGTATAACCAAATTGTCAACCTAGTTTACAATTTTTTACGGTCTCTAATCATAATAAGTGCTTTTCTCTAATTTTTCCAGTGTTATAAAAAAAAAGGCTGAAAACCCTTGAGGTTAAGTTTTTCCGCCATGTTCCAAAACTTAACCGTGCTTTAGGCAAGGGGACGGGAGTTGCTTCAAGCCGGGAGACCTGTCCAACCCACTGCCTCAGCAATACAACTACCTCGCCCGCTGGGGGAAAGTAACGCTTGAGGAGAGAACCACCTCGCTTGTGAGACACCGCAAGTGATCTAGTCTAAGTGGACTCGTTGAACCAAGAATCCCCCCACCTTTAGGTAGGGAATGTCAATGAAGATAAATTTTGATCTTGGTCATGGGTAATGGATAATATTATTCCCAATCCCCAATCACCAATCCCCAATCACCAATAACGCTAGAATTATTCCTACAGTCAGTGAAATGTGATTAATTCTAAATGTTTACCATCGATTTAAGCATCAGAAATACTGCTTTCCCGATCTCAGTACAACGTAAGTCTGCTGAAGATGCTGAAGCTGTTTATCAGCTGATTTTGGCAGCAATGCGTACTGGCAACCCTGATCTTGTTGAACTCAAGTGCGAAGGCAAAACTGAGAAAAAAATTGCTGTCCGTGCTAGTGAAATTTCGGGAGTCCAAATTTCGCAGAAAGATGGTGCAGCTAGTAGCAGTGGTAAACCTCCGGGCTTTGCTGCTTTCACTATGGCTGAATAAACCAAGGTATAAAAATGACGGTAGTAGGCATTGAAGTTAATAATTTGAACTTCTTTTGGCCTAGTGGGGAGCAAGTAATTAAATCTTGCTCTCTCAAAGTCCCTAAAGGTGAATTTTGGATGCTTTTGGGGACTAATGGCAGTGGGAAGTCAACTCTTTTAAGGTTAATAGCTGGTTTATTAGCTCCCCAGTCTGGGGAAATTGGTATTTCTCCTCCTGTGGGTTTTGTGTTCCAAAATCCTGATCATCAATTAGTTATGCCCACTGTTGGCGCTGATGTGGCTTTTGGATTGGTGGAGGAAAAACTACCTCCTGCTATGGTAAAAGCTAGGGTAGAGGAGGCTTTAGACGCAGTAAATTTACTATCTTTACAACGCAGACCTATTTATGCGCTTTCTGGTGGACAAAAACAGCGTGTGGCTATTGCTGGGGCGATCGCTCGTCACTGTGAAGTTTTATTATTAGATGAACCCACGGCTTTATTAGATCCAGATAGTCAATTAGATTTAGTAGCTAGTGTGCGTCGTTTGGTAAAAAATCGCGGTATTACAGCTTTGTGGGTGACACACCGTTTGGATGAATTAAATTATTGTGATGGCGCGTTTTTATTAGAAAGAGGTGTTTTAGTTGACGCTGGTGAAGCTGAACGCCTAAAACAGCGATTAATGACAATAGATGGGGAATCTTTGTGAAATAGGTGACAGGTGACAGTTGATAGACAAGAGATATGAAGAAATTTCTTATCTTTTGCCTTCTGTTACCTGTTCCCTTAAATATAACTTAAATATAAGAATTATTTATTTTGAGATAAAAAACTGTTATAACTCGGATTTTTAGTTGCTTTTCCCAAGTATTGCTCTCTGTCAGAGGGTGTATTTTCATTATGGGAGGCATTTTTTATTTTCTGTAACATGATGTTACAAGCTATACTTCAATTACTATAAGTCTTATGAATGATTTTTGTTAACTCTAGATAATTGTGATTAAAAACCATGCCCCGTTCTATCATCCCATCCATTTTGTTAGTGGATGGTTACAACATTATAGGCGCTTGGCCTTGCTTGAAAAAAACTCGTGATGATGCTGGACTAGAGGCAGCACGCGGTGAATTAGTGGAAGCTATAACTAATTATAGCGCGTTTCAAGGATATGAAACTCAAATTATCTTTGATGCCCAATATCAAAATGCTGCTGGTAGTCGAGAAATGATTACAGAATTCCTCACAGTGCATTACACAGACTTTGGACAGACCGCAGATACTTACATTGAAAAAGCTTGTGCGGGTTTACGTCACCAAATCGCCCAATGTTTAATTTCTCGCGTCATTGTTGCCACATCAGACCGAGCGCAGCAGTTGATGGTTCAGGGGTATGGTGCCCAATGGTTATCAGCACATCAATTATGCGGTGAAGTGGAAGCTACGGTTTGTCGGATGCGTCATAGATATCAACCCAAGAAACAACCCAAAGGCAGATTTTTAGCTAATGCTATTGATGATCAGGCTAGACAGAAGTTAGCACAATTAAGAATGGGACTTTAATTTACGATTGGCAAAAATGTCTGAACTCCTTACCGGGAGTGGCTTTAGCCTGGAATCAATTATATAGCAAGAGTCAGGAGTGAAACCCTTTTGTAGTCAGAGTTTCATGATTAATTGATGTCCTGACTACTCTGTGTACGGCTATATGTACCAGCAGTATAAAAACAACATCGAAAATTAAATAAAAAAATAAATAAAAAAAATTTTGCCAAAGCAGTTGACATCATCTGATTTTCAGTCTAATATAGTAATCGTTGCGAGCGTTCCTCAGTAGCTCAGCGGTAGAGCGATCGACTGTTAATCGATTGGTCGCTGGTTCGAATCCGGCCTGGGGAGTTCAATAAATAGAGGATAAAGCATGAAGGAAGAAAACGCAAATTTCAATCTTCATGCTTTTGATTTTGAGAAATTTTGGTCACTTGAACCAGAGGTGATATTTCTCAATCATGGCTCTTTTGGTGCTTGTCCAAAAGCGGTTTTGGAAGTTCAGCAAAGATTACGTCAACAACTAGAAGCTGAACCTGTGCGGTTTTTTGGTCGAGACTGGGAAATATTAATAGATCATGCTAGAAGCAAATTAGCAAAGTTTGTTGGTAGTGATGTTGAAGATTTGGTATTTGTGCCGAATGCAACCACTGGGGTAAATGCTGTACTCAGGTCATTGAGTTTTGCACCAGCAGACGAAATTCTCACCACTAACCATGAATATAACGCTTGCAGAAATGCCTTAGATTTTGTTGCGAGTCGCACAGGTGCGCGGGTGGTGGTGGCTAAAATTCCTTTTCCTATTGCTTCACCGCAAGAAGTGGTGACAGCAGTGATGGAACAGGTTTCACCAAGAACAAAATTAGCACTGTTAGATCATGTTACTAGCCAAACGGCGTTAATTTTTCCTATTCAAGAGTTAGTTAAGCAGTTGCAAGCACAGGGAGTAAATACCCTGGTTGATGGTTCTCATGCACCGGGGATGATTCCTTTAAATTTAGTGGAAATTGGCGCAACTTATTATGTAGGTAATTGTCATAAATGGTTATGTGCGCCCAAGGGTGCAGGTTTTTTATATGTGCAAAGGGATCAACAAACAAAAATCCGCCCTTTAACAATTAGTCATGGTGCAAATTCTCCCCGCACTGATAAAAGTCGCTTTCAATTGGAATTTGACTGGATGGGTACGGATGATCCTACTGCTTATATGTGCGTACCGGAAGCAATTGATTTTATGGATTCCCTGTTACCTGGTGGGTGGATAGAATTAATGCAGCGTAATCACCAGATGGTTTTAGCAGCAAGAAAGTTACTTTGTGAAGTGTTGGAAGTTGCACCAGTTTGTCCAGAAGAAATGATTGGTTCAATGGCAGTTTTACCAATTTATGGAAAGTTGGCAGATTGGGATTTTATGTTTTTCCATGATCAGTTATTGGATAGATTTGGAATTGAAGTACCTGTGATACCTTGGGAGGGAAATCCGCGTTTGTTGATCCGAGTTTCTGCACAGATTTATAATCAACTTCAGCATTATGAGGATTTGGGGAAGGTGTTAAAAGATTTGTTGGATTAATGGATAGATCCCCGACTTCTTGAAGAAATCAGGGATCTGGGTGATTAGGTATGGAAAATCACCGTTACCAAAGGCAGAAATGCTAATAGAAAAATATGCCAAGATTGTAATGGCATTTCTGAATTTGGTTCTGTTGGTGTTAACAAAGCGTCTATTCTTTGTTCTAACCTATCAACCGCAGAAGAACCTAAAGCTGCACAGCAAACTTCTGATGTTAGGGTTTGGTTACTCACCACTAACAATAAAGATTCAGCTAAAATTAGGGGATCTACTTGGGAAGCTGCATAACTATCAGCCCTTAATTCTCGCAACATTAATAATTCTTGCCAAAGTGCTTCTGTATTGGGCAACCAGGAGGTACAAGAACGCACCCAGCCGAGCCAAAAAAACCAGAATGTATCCCTATACTGGTAATGTCCTTGTTCGTGTGCGAGGACGCTTTCTAGGTGTTCTGGGGAGAGAGTTTCTAGTAATCCTTGACTGACTACTAATTCTGGTTGCCAAAATCCCATTTGACCGGCAAATAAAGCCTTTGTTTCTAGGATTCGGACTTGTTTACCTGCTAGATTGATTTGTGGACATTCACAGGCAGATTTTACAGATTTCCAACCTTGAAAAGCCTGTTTAATTCCTAAAATGTTGAAAATAGCGAGAAAAATTAAGGACAGGAGATAGCTAAAAGAACCTGTAGACATTCCCCCCATTTTACCCTGTGTACCCATGCAAAACACAGCGGTGACAGTCATGAAGATGAGTAAGGGAGGAAAGAGGAATAAAAATAGAGTTTTTCGCCATCTTAAATGCCAATTTCCTGCGGGGATGTGGGCATAATGTCGTAAACTGTAGGCGATCGCTACAGCAATTAAAATCATGAGTAGGTGCATAATGTGATTTGTCTCCTATTTTTCTCCCCTGGCTTGACGTGCAGCTTGAATGCGTTTGGCGATCGCTTCTATTTGTTCACTAGCTGCTTCATCTAAACTATCAGCAAAGGCGGCAACTACATCAGGATTACCTACTGCTAAAAATCGCTGTAGTTGCTCATGGGCTTTAATCATCTCTGCTTGTTGTTTTGTTAGCAGTGGCCGCCAATAAAAGGCTTTTCCTTGTTTATCGCAAGCTAACCAACCTTTTTCCGTGAGACGACGTAAAACGGTGGTGACAGATGTATAAGCTAGTTCGCGGTTAGGATCGGCAAGGATGCGATCGTGTACATCTTTGACTGTAGCTGAACCAAGTTCCCAGACAATGCTGAGAATTTCTGCTTCCAAAGGACCGACGGATAATTGCTTAGGACGGTAATCTGGTAATGGAGCCATGTTGATGGTTTGAGCGATGAAGTTGTTTATATTTCCAGGTTACAGTTTGATTGTCGGTTTGCCACTCTTAAAAATATCAACTTAAACATTCTCAACTGGCTTTAACTTAAACTTAAGTTAGGTCACGTCAGGTAAATAAAGCAATGACACAGACACAAGTTGCAGTATCTTTATATGAGCAAGATTATTTACTGTGGATTGAAGATACAGTCAATAAGTTACGGAGTAGGGATATTGAGGGGTTAGATTTTGAGAATCTGATTGAGGAGATAGAGAGTTTGGGGCGATCGCAAAAACACGAACTTGAAAACCGGCTAGGAGAACTTCTTGAACATCTTCTCAAGCGGACTTATGTAAATATGCCTGATTGTTATCGTGGTTGGGTAGAATCCATTGATAAGCAAAGGGTATCTCTGAAGCGATTACTCAAACAAGCACCGAGTTTAAAGCCCTATTTTCACGAAGTTTTTGATGAAGTTTACGAAGATACTCTCAAAATTGTGCGTCGGGGTTATCCGCAGTGCGAGTTTCCTGATACATGGCTATTTAGTCCTGATCTTGAAGCGATGCTGAATGTGGATTTTTGGGAAGATTAAAAATGAGAAATCCTCATATAGACAATCTCGAGTTTTTTCTATCTTGAAGGACGGTTAAGTTTTTCTGCCACCCTCCAAAACTCAACCTCAAGGGTTTTCAGCCCATTTTCTTATAAAGATCGAGATTTGAAGATAGCCAGTGAGTGACATCAAGTGGGTAGAATATAACCGCAGTAGTATAGAGCAGGTATATCTAGCCCGTGAAGATATTTGTATATCATACTCCAGAATTAACCCCAACTGAGGCAACGCCAGAATGCGCGATCGCTGTTGATGTTTTGCGAGCCACTAGCACAATAGCGACAGTGTTAGCGGCTGGAGGCGAGGCGGTGCAAGTTTTTAGTGATTTAGATCAACTCATGGCAGTGAGTGAACAATGGCCTGCCGAAAAACGATTACGGGCTGGAGAAAGAGGCGGCGCAAAAGTGTCTGGCTTTGAGTTGGGTAACTCGCCCCTAGATTGCACAGCAGAATTAGTACAAGGGCGACGCTTGTTTATCAGTACCACTAATGGTACTCGTGCCTTACAGCGCATTCAACAAGCTCCTATTGTCCTTGCAGCAGCTTTAATTAATCGGTCTGCGGTGGTGAAATTTCTCTTAGAAAAACAACCAGAAACCATTTGGATCGTTGGTTCAGGTTGGGAAGGTAGTTTTTCTTTAGAGGATACTGTTTGTGCAGGTGCGATCGCTCATAGTATTTGGCAACAAACCGATTCTTCCCTGGAAGAAATAGCTGGGAATGATGAAGTTACCAGTGCGATCGCTCTTTATTCACAATGGCAAAATGACTTACTGGGATTATTCCATCAAGCTAGTCACGGTAAGCGATTATTACGCCTGGAATGTTTAGAAGATTTAAAATATTGCTCCCAAACCGATATTTTAGATGTTTTACCAATGCAACACGAAGCAGGTGTTTTAAAAAGTCAGAATCAGTAAGGAGGCAGGAGTTATGTATTTTGGATTTTGGATTTTGGATTTTGGATTGTTTTTGTAGTCTCCAATCTAAAATCTAAAATCTAAAATCTAAAATCTATCTCCCTATCTCCCTTACTTAATAGCTGATAAAGGCACACCTAACCAACCTAAAAAGTTCTCTTGCTGAGTAGTATCAGGATCTTCTACTGGACGTAATTGATATTTATGAGGATGTTGTGGTGCTAAGGTGATGGAATAGTTACGCAGTTCGTCTTGGTGGAAAACAGTGATATTGATAGTATCGTTGGGTTGGTAATCTTTTAACCGTTCACTTAACTGATTTTTTCCTACCTTAATACCATCAATTGCCAATAATTCATCACCTGCATTAATTCCTGCTGTGTATGCAGGAGAACCCATCTCGACAAATTTAATTATTTCCTGTCCATGTTCAGTTTTGATTCTCACACCTAAATATGGTTCTGTCTCTAATTCTTCTACCAATTTTAAACCAAAAGGTTCTAAATATTGATTGAATGGTAACTCATCCAATCCATGAATATAGCGATCAAAGAAATCCGTTAAATCAGTGCCGGAGACAGTTTCAATTACCTCCTTTAATTGTTCTGGAGTATAACCAATTTCTTCTTTACCAAATTGCTGCCACATTTTCCGCATCACATCATCAAAAGACAATTGATTATGATGAAGAGAGCGAATTAACAAATCCAGCAATAGTGATACCATTTCCCCTTTTAAATAATAGGAAATTTGCGAATTACCACTATTAGCATCTTGACGATATAGCTTAATCCAAGCATCAAAACTAGATTCAGCAAGTGGTTGTACTTTCCTTCCTGGCGTTTTCAGATATTTGGTAATTTCTTCATTGACATGATGAAAGTATGATTTAATATCATAAATTCCTGCCCGGAAAGGAATTACTAAATCATAGTAACTTGTAGTACCTTCACAAAACCAGAGAGAATCAGTATAATTTTCTTGATCGTAATCAAAAACTTCTAACCCTTTGGGACGGATTCTTTTAACATTCCACAGATGAAAAAACTCGTGGGCTACTAATTGGGTAAAACGTTCATATTTATCTTGAATATGAAATCCAAACCGGTGATAAATTAATGAACATGAGTTTTTATGTTCTAATCCGCCATAAGCCTGATCAAATAAATGCAGTATAAACAAATATCTTTGATAGGGCAAACCACCAAACATTTGTGCTTCAAATTCAATGATTTTATGGAAATCTTCTAGCAGTTTTTGCGGTTTGTAGTTTCCTTTTCCCCAAATTGCTAACTCATGAGGTTTTCCTAATACATGAAAGTGAAACAAATCATGATTACCAATTTCAAATGGAGTATCAACAAGAGTATCAAAATCTGCTGCTAGGAAGGTATTGGCTTCTTCTGTAACTGCTGGTAAACCTGTGGTTACTTGCCATTCTGGGTGTGGTGGGACGATGGTAATATGAATTGGTTTTTCTTCCCAACCGGGGATTCTTAAAAACAGCGCCGCACCGTTAAAATAACCATGAGTAGCATCTAAATGATTTGTGCGTACTGATAATTCATTGGCAAAAACGCGATAACGCAGGATGACTTCAGCAGCATCACCTTTTTCTATCTGCCAGTGATTTTTACTGATTTTTCGCCAGAATAAGGGTTCTGAGCCGGCAAAGGCAGCAAAATCTTGTAAATTCTTAGCGTATTCTCGCACTAAGTATGAACCTGGTGTCCATACTGGCATTTTCAAGTCAAGAATTGGTAATGGGTAGTTTACAAGGTGTAATGTTACCTCAAACAGATGATTTTCTGGTTGGGGCATTGCTACCCAATAGTGAATTAATACATTAGTATGGGGTAATTGATTGTTACTAAGAATTACTGTTGAATTATTCATTTGCTATTTCGACGGAGTTTGTAACTGCTTAAATAAAAAGTTTTTAATCACTAATTACTATAGTCATTCTCTTTATTGAACCATCTCAAAATAGCAAGTCTTGTTAAAACAAGTCTCTTCAAAATAGATTATACATGAGTTAATTATTTTTTTTATGACAGTTCGTGAATTGTCACTCAATATTTTGGACTATTTCTATAATTTAGATACCATATTCTAATATAACTATACAAATTTTGGTTAGTATTAGTAACTTAAATATCCATCAGTAATCACTATTTACTTAATTGATTTATTTATATGTTTTTTTTTACACTTGACATCAATTCAATAATAATTAGGGGTTGCTGAGAAAGTCTTTCCGTGAGGGCATAGGAGTCAGGAGTCAGGAGTCAGGAGGAGATTTGAAAATTTCTTTGCCATCTCTTGAAATCCCAAAAAATGCACACTTTTTCCGGTATACCCTTCAAAACCCTTGCACTAATTTCTGTGTTTATCAGCCTCTAACCTTTGATATATCAAGGTTTTAGGTTTATTCAGCCAACCCTAATTAAAACTTATTAGTTAAAATCTCTAGCTGTTTGAGGTTAATAAATTGACACTTCCTGCGCGTTTACGTGCGGGGATTCTTGGTTCGGTGAGTCTACTTAGACTAGATCCCTTGCGGTGTCTCACCCAGAGGTGGTTCTCTCCCTAAGCGTTACTTTCCCCCTGTCCGGGGGTAGTTGCGTTACCGCAAATTTTTTTCATAAGTCTTTAATATACCTAAAAATCTGTAATGATAGGCTTTGTATATGGGAATGACACCAACTACACTTACAGTCCACTATATATTCTTTCGTAAAGTCATCCTGGCAGGAATGATGTGAGACCCAATTTTTTGATAAATCTAAAGAATGCAGGTGCATAAAAAAACACATTAAATGCAAGAAAATTTATTGACACACTCAAGATGCAGGAAATGGGGTATAATAGACAACAAAAACCTATATCCTCTGCCTTATGCCGAATCAAGATTTCACCCCAAAGTTGCGAAATTTTATGCAGCGTGTAGGTATCTCTAGTTTTAAATCTTTGAGTGACGCTGCTGGTGTTTCCGAGTGGCAAATCTTGTGTTTAAGACGGGGAAAGCTGGAGCAAATACGGGTAGAGGTTTTGCTGAAGCTATCAAAAATCCTACAGATATCACTGGGTGAAATAGTAGCAGCGTTTTCAACTGCAAGTTCTGATTCCCAAGTTGTAGGTTTTGCAGTCACAACTCACAATTTAGGTACGGATGAACAATTATTACAAGAAATTACTGATTTGAAAAGAGAGTATGAACGAATCGTGCTGATGCTGGAACAACAGCGAGAGGTGTTACAGCAAGAGTTTCAGCAGTCGAGTTTACAAATTTTGGAATCTTTATTGTTGTTTTGGCCTACAGCAGCACAGAAAGCAAAGGATAATCCCCAGCTAGAAGCGGTTAAAATACTACCTGTGGTGCAAAAGCCTCTGGAAAAATTATTGCAAGCTTGGGAAGTGGAAGCGATCGCCTCTGTGGGAGCCGAAATACCTTATGATCCCCAATGGCATGAATTATTGCAGGGAACAGCCCAACTAGGCGAAAAAGTCAAAGTGTGTTATGTTGGATACCGTCAAGGTGATAAGCTGCTTTATCGAGCTAAGGTAAATCCTGTGTAATGATCAATTCTCTGAATCAGTTGTGTAAAATAAATCTTATAGTTAGGAGTTCCCCCGAACCATTTGTTAAATTAGCATAAAACAAAATATGTAATATCAACTATTGATTTGTAGAGAATAAATTTCTAGCTAAAAGCCGATGTCTATCAGTGCAAATTTGACAATTTTTTATAAATTTTTTATTAGAAAATTATATTTTTTTATTCAAAATTTTATATTGCATAAGCTATTTAAAGTAAGTAAATATTTCTATTTTTCTGATGATTATTTGAGGAAAATTTATTATATTGGTATATACTAGCTACAAGAGAACACCATTGATATCAATCAGAGTAACCTAATTATGAGTCAGCAGGTGAAAGTTCTTACACTTAAAAAAAATTTAAATGCTGAAACTGCATCAGAATTTCAGCAAGATATTGCCCAAATTTTAGAAAGTGGTGTAAAGGGTGTAAAGATTGTCTTAGTTGATTGTCAAAATATTACATTTCTGGATAGTTCTGGTTTAGGCTCTCTAATATTAGCTTTTAAAACCCTACGAGATGCTGACATTAAAATGGTTCTCTGCTCGGTGAATGATCAAGTGAGGATGATATTTGAATTAACCAGTATAAATAAAGTTTTGGAAATTTTTCCTAGCCAAGATGCTTTTCATCAAGTCTTACTAGCTACAAGTTAATCAAATTTAATTTGCAGAATAGATAAATCATCATCAAAGGATTCTTTGGAGTTTAAATTGATTAAATATTTCAGTATATAATCAAGTTGGTAATCAACCGAATGTTGTAAGCTAACTAGCAACTGAACAAATCCATCCAGACTCCAAAGATTACCATCTGATTTAGTAATTTCATAAGCGCCATCGCTAAAAATGTAAAGACTACTGCATTTTTCAATTTGGTAAGTTTCATCCACATATTTTGCTTCAGGAAACATCCCAACTGGCATTCCTGGCGTTTTTAAGAGTTTTATTTCTGTGGTACTGCGAGATTTTCCAGATACTAATACTGCGGGTGGATGTCCAGCACTTGCATAAATTAGCTGGCGATTGATGCGGTTGTATACACCATACCAAATAGTAAAATATTTATCATTTTGGTAGTTAATCTGAAAAGTGTCATTTAAAGCTTTTAACACCTGACTAGGCTGATAATAATTAAGTTCTTTGAGCGCACGGGAACGAAGCAGATTGAGTACAGATACAGAGGGAAGAGTTGCTCTGAGTCCATGTCCAGCAGTATCTAATAAATAAATTGCCAAATGATCAGCATCTAACCAATAATAATCAAAGCAATCTCCTCCTAGTTGTCGTGAGGGAATGAATCGAGAACTAACAGTCAGAGGTGTAGACATGGGTAAGGGTAAAAGGGATTTGACATATTCTGCTGCTTCTGCTAGTTCTGTTTCTAACAATAGCTTTTGGGTTTGTAAATCCCGATTTAACTGATGTAGACGTAATCCGGCTCTGACTCTGGCTTGCAGTTCATTTTGTTCAATAGGTTTGGAAATAAAATCATCAGCACCAGCATCTAGTCCTTTGACGCGATCTGCAACTGAATCTAAAGATGTTAATAAAATAAAAAATGTGGAGGATAATTTAGGGTCTTTCTTGATGCGATCGCAGACTTCTAATCCAGATAAACCTGGCATGATCCAATCACAAATGATTAGGGCTGGAGGACAAGCCAAAGCTTGTAAAATCCCTTCTTGACCATTATTAGCAGTGATTACTTGATAACCTTGTTTTTCTAACATCCTTTTAAGAAGGATCTGGATTGAATAGTCATCATCAATTACTAAAATCTGAAACATAATAAATCGTGTATACAATTAATATTATACCCAGGAATACAAATTAAAATACAAGATGAAAGTGATAAACAAATGGTTAGTAGTATGATGTCTCAAAACTACTAACTTTGGTTTTAAAAAATCATTTTTAATGATCCATTTACTTATTACTTAGGGGTTGCTGAGAAAGTCTTTCCGTGAGGGCATAGGAGTCAGGAGTCAGGAGTCAGGAGTCAGGAGTCAGGAGGAGATTTGAAAATTTCTTTGCCATCTCTTGAAATCCCAAAAAATGCACACTTTCTCCGGTATACCCTTCAAAACCCTTGCACTAATTTCTGTGTTTATCAGCCTCTAACCTTTGATATATCAAGGTTTTAGGTTTATTCAGCAAACCCTACTTACTAAGATTCTGATATCATCACATACAGCATATTTCAGTTAATAGCAGTACAGAATTGAAATCAAAGTAAGTATTAATCGTTGTGTATTCCTGACTCCTGGGGTATTATGAAGATGCCAGAGGATTGAGCCATAACAGCATGACTTTTTTTAACTGGTGTATATCACGATATACTTCTTGTTTAAACCATTGTCCTAAAGCATCAAGAGGAGTAAAAGAATTTCCAGCTTGCCAATTAATATCTTGACCTAATGGTGTGGTATGATTTCCTGGTAAGGTTTGTACTGTCACCATTTCTGGAAAACGTTTTTGTAATATTTTTGTTAAAATTACTGATTGATCAAGATTATCATTGCTAAATTTGATTAAAAAATTACGGCGAATTTGATAACTTTCTTCTACAAGTTGGTTAGTTTCTAAGGGTGTGGGAGTAAACTCAATCGCCAAAGTAGAATTTAATTGTTCTACTAGAGGAATGGCATCTTTAGCAGTGTAATTGTTAAATGATATGAGAATATTACCTGCCCTTTCTACTGGGAAAAGACTACCAATCAGTAAATGCAGTTTGCAACCCATACTGTGTCCAATACCATAAATTGGTAGGTACAGCTTGCGTAATTCACCGGAATAGTGTAATCGTTCTAGAGTGCGTTCAAAGTTCAGCAGTACAGATTCGGCGATCGCCTGATGATCTAAGGTGTTGACAAAAGGTGTAGCAACCACCACATAACCTTTAGCTGCCAACTGTTCTAGTAACCAGCGGTAAGTCAGGTGGGGTGCGGTAGCGACAAATGCACCCCCCAAAAAATGGATGATCCCGATGGGATGACGGGGAATAATTACCCAGTTGCCTCTAATTTCTTTCCAGTCCATATCAATGTGCAATACCTACGCTAAATCCACGCTGCCGCGTGCTTCATATTCTTTAATATTACTCTGTTCCTGCCAGAGAAGATTAACAAAATTTTTGCAAGGGAGTAATCTGCTGGAAATAAGCTGTTGGACATTTAACTTCCATATTATCTAAAATTAAAACTCTTGTGGGGTGGGCATCCTGCCCGCCCTGGTTGTGTAAATTAAAGGTTTAAGCTGTTGTGCATTTAATTTGTATAAGTGGAACAGGCATCTTGCCTGTTAAACAAGAGTTCAGAACATTAGGGTTATACAATTTAGCTGTGTAACAGCTTATCAGCTTAGAAATAAGTACCCAGGCAAAATTAATTTAACATATTGATAGAAAACAAAAATGTCTATATTCCTGATCTGTTCCCTCTCCTAACTATAAAATTTATTTTGCCCAACTACTTATTTTTTGATTTGGAAGTTTTTTAACCCTGCTCCTGTAACCTTCGCATTTCATATTGCACATCTAAAGCAATCTGCAATGCTTCATTTAATAATCGTCCATGTTCTGTTGCTTGTTCAGTCACTTGGATAGCAGTTAAAGCAGCTAAATTACTAGCAAATAAATCAGCATTACTCAGGATGAAATTCTTATTTTCTCGCAAAATTCTTTCTGTCTTCAAAGCACGTACTAAATCTAATTTAGTGAAATTTAAAGCTTGAATAACTCGTTCTCTGTGCGTGATACCTACCTCTGGATTACCTGCTTCTTCTATTTGATCATTAATATATATAGCTTTAATCACTGCATTATATCTTTCCACATCATTAAGTAAATTTTGCAAAGAATTAGTCATATTTTTTTTGAGTAATTTGCTTTTACTCCTCCAAAGAAAATATAAGATAGTTTGGCTTAAACCCCCACTCCAGACACTAAATAAAATTAGTAATATCCAAGAGGGAATGGTAATCCAACTGGCAAATATTTTGATCATAACATCAAATACCAGATATGAAAAAACCAAAGTTGAACAACCGATAAAAATTACCGTAGCTCCTTCAGAACCTTTGATTTTTGCGATTAACATTTTTTGCCAATGATTGAGATAATTAGTAATGATAAACAACTCATTATGAACAGGTAAATTAGTCAATTTTTCCAACTCTTGATGACTAATTTCCAAACCTCTTAAATCATCACGCACAGCTTTCCCAACCTCATGGAAATAGTAATTTACTCTAATATAGCAATGAAAATTCCGAAATGGTAAGTGAAATGATATAGCAGGAAAAGGAATAAGCATTCAGCCGTCAGCTATCAGCTATTAGCAAAACTCACCAAAAATATAAATATTAGCCTGTGAATTTTGCCGAATCATGATTTCTGAATAAGCGTGAATAAATAAAAACCCGAAAAAATCAAAATAAATATAATAGTAGTAGCATAAACTATGACATCTTTGAGAATAAATAATATCCAATCTTTCCTCAGTTCTTGTTTAAATTTCAGTTCCCTTAACTTGCGTTCAAGTTCCACATCTTCTTTAGTAGATATATTCATCAAACTACTGGTATCTACATCATCAAGTATTTCTGCTGGAAAGCGTGTTGCTGCTGGAGTTGCAAAAGTTTCCAAAAAATTGTTTAATTGCTGATTTACCTCAGTTGTCACAATTGGTAGACTATACTGATTGAGCTTCCTGAGTTCTTTTTTGATCAGCTTTTTCACAATTTTAACTATTAATGCTTCTAAAGCTTCTAAATTTTTATCCGCCATCTGATTGAAAATTAAATATTTTCTAGGTAAGTATTCAGCATTCAGTAATCAGTAATAAGCTATTATTTAGGATTTATGAGTATTGTTAACGAGGAATTAGGAATTAAAAATCCTTGCAAATTAGCCTCAAGAGCAGTTTTAGCTGACTGCTGAGTGCTGATAGCTGAATGCTTACTTTTCTAGTATCACCTTTAAAGTGTAGTTTAACTGAATGTCAAACAACTGAAGTTAGGGCTACAGTGAGAGCAAAAAGGTAAAAATGGTGATTATGGTTATTATAGTTGTCCTGATTAATATCATGATCTCAATAATGCTGCTTTACATAGCTCGATTGCTATGGCAACTTAAACACAAGCTAGGAATCATAGCAGACAGGTTAAACAGCTATGAACACGCTCTCCATACCGTATTATATACAGCACCAGCAAATATTTATACAGGACAACAGCAAATTTATGAATTATGGCAAAAACACCAAAACCTGAAATTGCAAATTCAACAGGTGCAACAAATTCTTAACCTCGTATTACTAGGGAGAAACATTTGGCAGAGGTATAAAAAGTATAAATTATAAACTTCACCGTGAGTTTCGACAGCTTCAACTACTGCTTGCTCCATGACTCCCTATTGCCAGAACATCAAACCAGCATAAAATGAGTGTAATGGATATAAAAGATTAACCATAAAAATGTCTAATAATCGTTCGGGAATATTTATAGGCGGTATGATGCTAGGAGCTACCATTGGTGCTTTAGCAGGATTACTCGCTGCACCCCGCCCGGGGAGAGAAACGCGGAAACTTTTGAAAAAATCAGCAGATGCCTTACCAGAGTTGGCAGAAGATATATCAACCAGCGTACAGATTCAAGCTGATCGACTTTCTGCCACTGCATTGCAAAACTGGGATGATACCCTAGAGAGACTACGGGAAGCGATCGCAGCCGGAGTAGAAGCCACACAACGCGAAAGCCAAGCCCTAAACAGGCCAAACCCTGCTGAACCTAAAAACACTGATTCTCTCACCCAGAATCTATAACGCTCACAAATAGCATAACCGTGATTCACCCTCTGTTTTGGCTGGGACTGTCTATACTCTTAGTCGCTGCTAGTCTCACCGCTGTTTTAGTAGCGGCCATACCCGCTGTGCAGGAGTTAGCACGCGCAGCCCGTAGTGCCGAAAAATTTTTTGATACCCTCTCAAGAGAGTTACCCCCCACTCTCAAAGCCATTCGTAATACCAGTTTAGAAATAACAGACTTAACCGATGATGTGAGTGAAGGTGTCAAAAGTGCCGGTCAAGTCGTGAAACAAGTAGATCAAAGTTTGAATAGTGCCAAAAAACAAGCTCAAAATATTCAAGTCAGCACACGCAGCCTCGTAGTTGGTGTTAAAGCAGCCTGGAAAACCTTCACACGCCAAAAACCTGCCAGACGTAACCCCGAACGCTTATCCATTCCTGACAAACCAGAGTTAACTTTGCCAGAGCGAGAATTGCTAAGTTCGGAAAATAGAAGAATAGTTGATAGGTGACTGGGGACTGGTGACTGGTGACTGGTGACTGGTGACTGGTGACTGGTGACTGGGCATTGGGCATTGGGCATTGGGCATTGGGCATTGGGTTATTAACTTCCCCCTGCTTCCTGCTCCCCTGCCTCCTTCCTGCCTCCTTCCTGCCTCCTGACAACTGACCTTAAATTAGAGTAAAGTAAACAAGTGTAAAGAAGTATCACTTTTCTCGTAATCTTTAAAAAGCACTTGTTTACCTTTGCCCTTAATATTTGTATAAAAAATTCCATGCAGCGTTGTTTTTGGCGAAAAATTTTAGTATCCATTGCAGTATTTTGCTTTGCTGGGTCAATTTGGGCGATTCATTCACCATCAGCCTTAGCTTATGAAAATCCTGACTTACTACCGGACACATTTACCCCAGTTGTCGATTTAGCAAAGACTCTCCCAGACCCCCAAGAAGAAAAACTTGTCAAAGACTTAGAACAATTTGAAACGGATACAGGCTGGAAATTGCGAGTATTAACCCAGTATGACCGCACCCCAGGCAGGGCAGTGATCAAATATTGGGGTTTGGATGACAAAAGCATTCTTTTAGTTGCAGATGCTCGCGGTGGTAATATTCTTAGTTTTAGTGTGGGTGATGCGGTTTATGAACTTTTACCCCGCACATTTTGGATTGAACTACAAACCCGGTTTGGTAACTTGTACTTTGTCAGGGAAAACGGCGAAGATCAAGCAATTCTACAGGCTTTAGATTCAGTAAAAGGTTGTTTACTCAAAGGTGGTTGTAACGTCGTTCCTGGACTACCAAGAGAACAATGGATACTCACCCTGATTACATCAGCTATTGGTGGTGTGATTTGTGGCTTTGCGGCTCAACCCCGCGATGATAAACAAGTCTTTGCTTGGCAGTGGGCGTTAATTTTTTCACCTTTGTGGGGAATTTTGTTTATTGCCTTCGGTATTGCCCCAGTTATTACCCGTACCAGCGATTGGATTCCTCTAGTTCGTAATATTTCCGCTTTTTTAATAGGTCTGTTAGTCGCCTATCTCTCTCCTGTTTTCAGTCGTCCTTCTTCCAGTGCTGAGTCTTGAGTGACTAGGGACTGGGGACTGGTGACTGGTGACTGGGGACTGGTGACTGGGGACTGGTGACTGGTGACTGGGGACTGGTGACTGGGGACTGGTGACTGGGGAAGATTTTTAAATATTACCAATTACCAATTACCAATTACCAATTACCAATTACCAATTACCAATTACCAATTCCCTCCCTTGTGATGATAAGCTGAAAGCTGATCTGTGAGAAGCTTAACGGCAATGGAATGGCACGTAACTGATGCTCAAAGCTTGGCAATTATTGATAGTGAAATTGGCGATCATGTCTTTTCACCAGCGGAATATGAAATAGTCCGGCGAGTAATATACGCCACCTCTGATTTTGAGTACCAGTCTTTGATTCGTTTTTCGGAACACGCTTTACAAGCAGGAGCAGCCGCACTGGCAGCACGTACTACCATTGTGGTAGATGTGCCAATGGTACAGGTAG
Organism: Sphaerospermopsis sp. LEGE 00249; assembly: GCF_014299995.1. Lineage (NCBI taxonomy): Bacteria > Bacillati > Cyanobacteriota > Cyanophyceae > Nostocales > Aphanizomenonaceae > Sphaerospermopsis > Sphaerospermopsis sp. LEGE 00249. The sequence goes on from NZ_JACJUZ010000042.1 coordinate 18,355, forward strand.
GTATTGCCTACGATATTCAAAATACCTTTGCCAACCCGGTGTATTGCAGTATGGAGGCTTTAACCCGTCCCCAAAAAGAAAGAACTCGCTCGGCTTGGGGGATTGAAACTCTAGCCAAGCGTTATCCAGAGGGAATTTTTGTAGTTGGTCAAGCTCAAACTGCCCTCACTACATTGGTAGATTTAATTGAAGCGGAAGAAATTCGACCGGCTTTGATTATTGCTACTCCAGCAGGTTTTATTAATGTAACTGCTGATAAAGAACGTTTACAGGATTCTTTAGTACCTTATATTACTATTGACAGTCGTAAAGGTAATGCGGTGGTAGCATCTGCTATTGTTGATGGTTTGGTTGATTTAGCTTGGCAAGCTTATGGTCAAGATAGAACTGGGGTAAGTTAGATGATAAGTGTGGTGATGGAGTTATTAACTTCCCCCTGCTCCCTGCCCCCTGCTCCCTGCCTCCTAATAATCATCATCTCCATATCTTTGTGGTTCTGGACGACGACGGCGACGGGGTTTTTCTTGTTGGTTTTCTCGTAAGCGAGCACTAACTTCATTGAAGAAATCTTCTCGCACGTACGGATAGTCACTCACCCATAAATTACGACTGGGAATGTAGATATTACTAAATTCCTCGATTATGCTTAAATCTGGGCGATTTGACATGAATACCATTTCTGCGATTTGACCACGAGTGATTGCTTTGTGTGCAGGACGTAATGGGGCATCAAATTCGATACTAAATCCTGTATCGTCGCCCACTTCTAAATTAATTCTTTTTTCGCGATTTTCAATAATTACTAACTCGCCTTTGTTATTGACTGTTTCTTGTTTGCCAATTAATTTTTCTGTAATCCACCAATCTATTACCCGCCCCCGAAAAAAGCCGCTATACTTGTAACTCCGACATTTTGCATTGCGAATACTAGCTTGAAATACGGGATACCATAACCAAAAAAATGCCCCAAATACCCCAAAGACAAAAATCAAACCAAAATCTAGTTTCAAAAAGATCCTTAGCAGGAAAATTACAACTACTGTGACTACAGAAATTAATAATCTTTGTAAAAAGTTGTTGAATTTTCCCCAGTAGTATTTGTACTGTGAACCACTGGCAATAAGAGGAATAATTTGTTCAAATTTTTGGCGAGTCAGTGGAACAAGCATATTAATTAATTGATAATTGACAATTGATAATTGATAATTGTTTGATTCCAGTTCTAAAACATCCCCTTTTAGATTTTAGATTTTAGATTTTGGATTTTCACAAATATAGGACTATACAGGGTGATCAGGATATCAATATATTTCTAGAAATGAGACTAAACAGTAATTTCGCTCCTGACTCCTGACTCCTGACTCCTGACTCCTGACTCCTGACTCCTGTTTTACAGAATCTTTTCTAATCCATATACTAATGATTTTAACTGGTTAATTTTGCGAATTGCTAGTAAAACTCCAGGCATATAACAGGAGCGATCGCTTGTATCATGGCGTAGGGTGTAAATTTGTCCTGCTGCACCAAAAATTACTTCTTGATGGGCAATGAGTCCAGGTAGGCGTACACTATGAATTCTAATCCCTTCATCAACTAAAGATCCTCTGGCTCCTGGTATTTTTTCTGTTTCTGTGACTTGGGGAGGGTTAAAAGTTTTACCCATTTCCGCTAATAACTGCGCTGTCTGAATGGCTGTACCGCTTGGTGCGTCGGCTTTTTGGTTGTGATGCAGTTCGATAATTTCTACATGATCAAAGTATTGGGATGCGGTGACTGCGGCTTGTTGTAGCAGTACCATACCGATGGAAAAGTTAGGAATAATTAAACAACCTGTACTGGCTTTTTCGGCAAAGTCGGCTAAGTTTTTGAGTTGTTCGGGACTTAAACCGGTTGTACCCACTACGGGACGAATACCATAGGCGATCGCACTGCGAACGTTATCATACACTGCATCTGGATGGGTAAAGTCTACCATCACCCCTGGTTGTAGCTGTCTTTCTCCTGCTACATAGCCTAACATTGGCTCTAATTGATTGGTTATTGGCACTTCTAAGGGTTCGCTTAAACCTGCCAATTCTCCTGCGTCTTTTCCCTGATGTTCTGGTGAGGTATCGAGAGCGCCCATTAATGTCATATCAGGTGCTTGGGCTACTGCTTTGATTACTTCGCGTCCCATTTTGCCAGCAGCACCGTTGACAATGACTGGGATAGTAGATTGATTGGTCATGTTTCTAGAAATACGTTTTTAGTTATTTTACCTATAGAGCAGGGAACAGGGAACAGGGAACAGAAAGCAAAAGGCAGAGGGCAAGAGGCAAAAGTTAATATTCTACCCTTGCACCCCTGCTTTCTTCAGTGTCACCTGTCACCTGTCACTTGCTTTCTGCCTTTAGGAAACTTTTAATAAATAGCTCATACAGTGTCCCATTAAAAAGTAGACTACTAACATTGCGGCCGCTGCGAGAGCAACCAATGTACCCGCCAACATGAGGGAAAATTCTTTGTTTTCGTAGGCTTTCTCCATCAGGTGCAGCGACCAGGCAACCAGCGCCACATCAAAAAGTAAAATAGGAATCAACATATTTCTTAATATTTCTTAATACTAGTAAACTAATATTAACATTGTTTTCGGTAACTGTGTCTAGCCGAAGAGAGATGGAATTGGTTGCTGGGGCTGGGATCAACAAGGCAAGCGGACTGGAACAGATCGTTCCTGCAAATAATTTTTAATTTGGGCTACGCTTAATTGTCCATAATGTAAAAGAGATGCTAATAAAGCGGCTTCAGCTTGACCTGCTGTTAAAGCGTCATGGATATGCTGACAATTTCCTGCACCACCAGAGGCAATAACGGGAATTTGCACAGATTCGGCGATCGCTCGCGTTAACTCCAAGTCATATCCAGCTTGAGTGCCATCTGCATCCATACTTGTCACCAACAATTCACCAGCCCCCCTTTTTTCCACTTCCTGCGCCCACCGTAAGGCATCTATTCCAGTATTTTCCCTACCACCACGCACGTAAACATCCCAACCAAGGTTATTGGGGTCTACTCTTTTGCGGGCATCAATAGCCACAACTATGCACTGATTACCAAAGCGATCGCTCGCTTCATTGATCAGATTTGGGTTGCGGACGGCCGCAGAATTAATACTAACCTTATCAGCCCCGGCTCGTAACAAACCTTTAACATTTTCTAAGGTTTGGATTCCACCCCCCACAGTCAGCGGAATAAAGACCTGTTCAGCAGTCCGGTAAACCACATCAATAATCGTGTCCCGGTCTTCATGAGTAGCTGTAATATCCAGAAACACTAACTCATCAGCACCGGCTTCGTTATAAACTTTGGCTAGTTCTACTGGATCACCCGCGTCCTTGAGGTCTACAAAGTTAACTCCTTTAACAACTCGTCCCGCCTTGACATCTAAACAAGGTAAAATTCTTTTAGATAACATAGTGATTTCTCTATCTTTGGTAATTGTTCGGAATTTAAATTGTAAAGGTAATTGGGGAATTAGGTGACAGGAGGCAGGGGAGCAGGGAGCAGGGGGAAGTTAATAACCCAATGCCCAGTCACCAGTCACTAGTCCCCAGTCCCCAGCGATGCACTGAGCTTGTCGAAGTGTCCCCAATCACCAATCACCAATCACCAATCACCAATCCCCAGTCCCTAAGTTAAGATAGCTGAATTATGACCATAATCTCCTCAAAAAAACAGCCTCCAGAACCCAACGGACAGCCACAACAGCGCAGCGAGTCGCCTAAAGCTTCTACCCAAAAAGCGCCTCCCCAGGAAAATATACTGCAACCGGAAGCGACTGTTGAGGAAGAAGGTAAGCAGGAAGAGAGTATTCGCCCCCAACGTTTTGCAGATTACATTGGGCAGAAAGATTTAAAGGATGTATTAGAGATTGCCATTAAAGCAGCTAAATCTAGGGGTGAAGTGATGGATCACCTGTTGCTGTATGGTCCGCCCGGTTTGGGTAAAACCACAATGGCGATGATTTTAGCTGCGGAAATGGGGGTAAATTATAAAATTACTAGCGCCCCTGCTTTAGAACGACCAAGGGATATAGTCGGTATATTGGTAAATCTCAAACCGGGTGATGTGCTGTTTATTGATGAAATCCATCGGCTTTCCCGGATGACGGAAGAAATTTTGTATCCAGCAATGGAAGATTATCGCTTAGATATTACCGTTGGTAAAGGTTCGAGTGCCAGAACCAGAAGTATACCTTTATCTAAATTTACCCTAGTGGGAGCGACAACCCGCGTTGGTGCGTTAACTTCACCGTTGCGCGATCGCTTTGGTTTAATCCAAAAATTGCGATTTTATGAAGTTGACGAACTCAGTAAAATTGTCCTCCGCAGTGCAGAATTATTACAAACTCCTGTTAACACTGAAGGCGCTACAGAAATCGCCAAACGTTCACGGGGAACACCAAGAATTGCTAATAGATTACTAAAGCGAGTCCGTGATTACGCGGAAGTAAAATCATTTACAGAAATTGACCAACCGATTGCAGCGGAAGCATTACAACTATTCCAAGTTGATCCTTGTGGGTTAGATTGGACAGATAGAAAAATGTTAAGCGTGATCATTGAAAACTTTAATGGTGGTCCAGTGGGGATAGAGACTTTAGCCGCAGCGACAGGAGAAGACACCCAAACCATAGAAGAAGTTTATGAACCCTATTTAATGCAAATTGGCTATTTAAGCCGGACTCCTCGCGGTAGAGTAGCCACAAAAGCTGCATATCAACACATGGGTTTTAAACCACCTAATAATGAGCAGTTATCTTTGCTTTGATCAAAAAAAATGGGATAAGCTGTTGTGCATTTAATTTGTATAAGTGGAACAGGCATCTTGCCTGTTCCACAAGAGTTCAGAATATTAGGATTATACAATTTAGCTGTGTAACAGCTTACAAACCCGCCCTTGTAGGGCGGCTTTATTTGTCTATTGTTAATTTGGGTTGGCTGAAAAATTCTTTTCGTGGGGGTAGAAGAGGCAATGGTTCGACTTAGCTCACCAAGAATGACTGAGTATTTTTTCTGAATAGTAGCAAATGATTGACATCCATTCTCAATTGCTCTAATTTAAATTGAAAAGTGCGATCAGCTACACTTGCTAAAATAGTCAAGAAATTTTATCTAAAGGCTTGAAAATCGGACATGGACATCAAAAATCTGTTTACAGCAGGTGGTGTAGTGATGTGGCCGCTACTGCTATCTTCTGTAGTGGCACTGGGGTTAATTATTGAACGGATCAAATTTTGGGTCAAAATTAGCAACCGTCAGCACCGAGTAGTCAGAGAAGTATTGAGTCTGTATCGTCAAAACAATGTGGTTAGTACCATTGATACATTGAGGAAGAATGTAGATTTGCCGATTTCCCGGATCTTTTTGACAGCTTTGGAACTAGAAGAAGCAAACCCAGAAGAGTTTCGTTTGGCTTTGGAAAGTGAAGCTCAGGCAGAAATACCTTTGCTCAAAAGATTTAACACGGTTTTTGATACTATTATTGCCCTTGCACCTCTGTTAGGATTACTGGGAACTGTACTGGGTTTAATTACTTCCTTTGCATCTTTGAATATTGGGAATGTGGGAGGATCACAAACTGCAAATGTCACAGGTGGTATTAGTGAAGCTTTGGTTTCTACTGCTACAGGTTTAATTGTGGCAATTTTTACACTTTTGTTTTCTAACACATTCCGGGGACTTTATCAACGGCAAATAGCTTTGATTCAAGAATATGGTGGAGAGTTAGAACTGTTATATCGTCGTCGCTACGAAAGAGGAGAAAAAACCTATGCGCCTACAAGATGATCCAGATATCCCTGCACAGATTAATATTGTGCCGATGATTGATGTGATATTTGCGATTTTGACATTTTTTATTATGTCAACTTTATATCTTACTCGTTCCGAAGGTTTACCAGTAAATTTACCACAAGCAGCAACAGCAAAAAGAGATAATCCTGCACAGGTGACGCTCACAATAAATAATACAGGTCAGATTTTTTTGAATAAAGAAGCTGTTAGTTTAGAGCAGTTAGCAGATCAGGTGAGAGCAAAAGCAGAACCTCAAAAACCTTTAATGGTAATACTTAATGCAGATGAAGCTGTGAATCACGGGCAAGTGGTAGCTGTGATGGATAAAGTGCGACAGGTAGAAGGTGTGAAATTAGGTATTGCTACTCGTAAATAATTAAGGATTCAAATGATTAAATTAATCTGTATTTTCCTGAGTTTATTACTGACCTTTGGTTTTTGTACACCAGCGATCGCACAAACCCAAAGTATTACCGCAGAAGAGCTACAATTAGGGGATGAGTTAGCAAATAAAGCCTTTACAGCTACAAATCAAGGTGATTTTACAACAGCGGAAAAATATTGGACAGAAATTCTGGAAAAATTCCCTACTAATCCTGCAATATGGAGTAATCGCGGTAATTCGCGGGTAAGTCAGAATAAATTACAGGCTGCACTAGAAGATTATAACAAAGCCATTGAATTAGCACCTAATGTAACTGATCCTTATTTAAATCGCGGTGCAGCATTGGAAGGTTTGGGAAGATGGGAAGAGGCGATCGCTGATTATAATCATGTTTTGGAATTAGATCCAAACGATGCAATGGCCTATAATAATCGTGGTAATGCCACAGCAGGTTTAGGGAAATGGGAAGAGGCGATCGCCGACTATCAAAAAGCTACAGAAATAGCTCCCAATTTTGCTTTTGCTCGTGCTAATTATGCCCTAGCTTTGTATGAAACAGGTGAAATAAATACAGCTATCCGAGAAATGCGGAATATAGTCCGTAAATATCCTAAATTTGCCGATATGCGTGCTGCTTTAACCGCTGCTTATTGGGTAGGTGGTAACAAAGGAGAAGCTGAAAGTAATTGGGTAGCAGCTTATGGACTAGATACACGGTATAAAGATATTAATTGGGTAACAAATATTCGCCGTTGGCCTCCTAGTTTGATAGCAGCATTAGGTAAATTTTTGAAATTACAGTAGTACAGTAATGATGATGGCGATCGCTGGGAAAAAAAAGAGCGATCGCCCCAAAAATTACCTAAAATTAACATCTTTCAATTTCCACAAATTTAAACCTAAAACCATTTTCCTGTAATTTTTCTTCTTTGGTTAATTTGCCAAAGTTGCTAAATTCAGGAAAATATATATCACCCGCAAAACTCCCTTCCACAATTGTCAAATATAGCTTATTAGCAAATTCCATAGCCTGAGTATAAATTTGTTCTCCACCAGCAATAAATATCTCTTCTGTTTCACTCATTTTACTCCATTGAATTGCCTCAGACAGTGAATGAAAAACAAGACAGCCAGGAGCTTGATAATTAGTATCTCTGGTGACAATTATATTAGTACGATTTGGCAAGGGGTGATTAAAAGTAGCATAGGTTTTACGACCCATAATTACAGGATGTCGCCAGGTAATTTCTTTAAAATAACGTACATCACTGGGAATATTCCAAGGAATACCCCCACGAATGTGTTCTTTTTTGGAATCAGCTAAAATACGATCTTCGGAAATAGCAGCTATGAGACTAATAAGAGGCATAATTCATAAATATCCTTATTCTTGAACAGACAATAATTATTTTATTTTTAATATAGTGATGTTTTTGCTCACTAAACATAAGTTTTATAAAGTTTTCAAATTAGTAACAGGATTTTTTATAGAAAATAGCTATATTTTTGACTTGTGGTGCTGTTTTCTGGTATAAAACATTGTAATTTACCAAAAAACTATAACATGACTCATTACGGCTTAATTTGCCCAGCATCCACTGGTCATTGGAACACCATGTTACCATTAGGCAAAGAATTACAACAACGTGGCCACCGTGTTACCCTGATAGGTGTTCCTGATGCACAACCCAAAGCACAAGCAGCAGGGTTAGAATTTCAAGTCATGGGTGAAACAGAATGTCCCCCAGGTTCAACAGCAGAAGCTTTGGCTAAATTAGGTGAATTAAGTGGACAGGAAGCACTAAAATACACAATCAAACTCTTTAAAGAACAAATCAACATCAAACTCAGAGACATCCCCAAAATTGTCAAAGATGCAGGTATAGAAGCACTACTAATAGATCAGACTTTTGCAGAAGGTGGTACTATTGCTGAAATTTGTCGGATGCCTTTTATTACTATTTGTAGTGCAGTAGTTTTAAATCGAGAACCCAGCGTTCCCCCATTTATAACAAATTGGAATTATAACCCAACATGGTGGGGAATACTGCGTAATAAATTAGTTTATAAATTATTAAATAAAGCAACTCAACCGATTACAGAATTAATAGATAGCTATCGTCAAGAAAACAATTTACCTGCATACTCTCAAGTTAATAATCGTTATTCTCCATTAGCACAAATAAGTCAACAACCAGCAGAATTAGAATTTCCCCGCAAAGATTTACCCCAGTGGTTTCACTTCACAGGACCCTATCATAATTCTACAGGTCGGGAAATTCCTGATTTTCCCTTTGATAAATTAACCGGACAACCTTTAATTTATGCCTCACTGGGAACTCTGCAAAATCGCCTATTACCAGTTTTTAAAACTATTGCCGAAGCTTGCAAAGATTTAGATGCCCAATTAGTAATTTCCTTGGGTGGTTCGGCTGATCCTCAAGTTTTACAAGGACTACCAGGAAATCCCTTAGTAGTGCGTTATGCACCACAGTTACAACTATTAGAAAAAGCCAATCTCACCATTACCCATGCAGGATTAAATACTACATTGGAATGTTTAACAAATGGTGTACCAATGGTAGCAATTCCCATTGCTAATGATCAACCAGGAGTAGCTTCCCGGATAGTTTGGTCAGGATGTGGGGAAGCTGTTCCTGTGAACAAAGTGAATGTGAATAATTTGCGGAAAGCGATTACAAAAGTCCTCACGGAAGAATCTTATAAAAAGAATGCTTTGAGGTTGCAAGCAGCGATTCAGAAAGCAGGTGGAGTGAAGCGAGCAGTTGATATTGTAGAACAGGCTATTTCTACTGGTAAGCCTGTTTTGAAGTAGAAAATTTAATTGATCATAGTGCTTGTTGAACAACAAAAAATCAACTCCAAGAATTTATGAAATCAATCACTAGAAAACTGGGTTTAGTTGAAAAATGGATGGAACTAAGCCACGAGTTAGGGGGTGGAATAATTGTAAATATCGCAGAAATAGAAGGAAAGTTAAAACCTGAAATTGTTCAACAAGCACTTAAATTAGTTCAACAACGTCATGCCATGCTGCAAGTTTATATTGTAGAAACTGAAAATGGGATGTATTTCCAATCTGAGGGGATAACAGAAATTCCCTTACAAGTTATCTATCAACAATATGAAAACGAAGCATTAAAAATAGCAGAAAAAGAACTACATACAAAATTTCCTCCAGGTAAAACTCCTCTTTGTCGTCTCACTCTGTTGTATTTTCCAGAAAATCAAACTACCTGTCAAATGATTATCACATTCCATCATGGAATTGTTGATGGTCTATCTTGTATGCAGTTTATTAATGATTTACTGCTTTATTCTCAAAAAATTGCAGATGGTGAAAATATACCACAGATAGAATCATTGGAATTAATGCCAGCTATAGAAAACCTAGTTAATTATGACCTCATTCAAGAAACAGAAATTACAAAAACTTCAGTGAATGAACAAATAAACCTCGAACCACAATTAATTATTGAAGGTAAAGCATCTGCAAATGAACGGTTTAGTAAAATCTTGCCACGAAACCTGAGTCAAGATATAACTAAGATGCTAATTAGCAAATGTAAACAAGAGGAAACCACTGTTCATGGTGCTATTTGTGCAGCCATGTTATTTGCTTTTACAAACTTATTAAGTCCCAATGAACAGATAAATTTAGCTTACGGGTTGCCTGTAAATTTAAGAAAATATTGTCAACCTGAGATTAATCATCAAAATTTAGGTTGTTTTATTTCTGTCTTAGGATTTAATCAATTAGTTGATAAAAATACATCTTTTTGGGATTTAGCCAGAAAATGTAAATCAAAAATACATAATTCTTTGATTAGTGGTATACCATTAAATTTGCTAAAACAAAACAGATTTCGCAGTTTGGCTAGGGAATTGATGGGTCAATCTGTCATTAGCAAAGAGGAACAAATGGGAAGAAACAATGCTTTTTCCATTTCCAATAGAGGTAAATTCCAAGTTGGATATAAACAAGACAAAATAAAAATCAAAGACTTATATTTTGCTACAGGTCAACATCTTGGTGGTGATTGTTTTTGGTTGGGAGTTGTCACATTAAATGATCAGATATTTTTCAGCTTTGTTTATGTAGATCCTGTTATCAGTGATCAGACAGCAAATAAATTTGCCGATGATGTTATTCATATCCTGCATAATTCATGTACCAATAATTTTCTACTTAATTAAATGTCGCCAATTCCAAATTCTAAATTACATTTTTGGTTGCACTTTATAATATTATATTATTAACATCTTTTTGGGAAAAATCAAACAATATGGACTGGGACAATAACTCAATAGTAATTTATTCCAATTTTCCCTTTCATCTAGAAGAGTGGTCTCCTATTTCAATTAATAAAGGTATAGGAGGAAGTGAAGAAGCGATAATTTATTTAAGTCAAGAATTAATAAAATTAGGTTATCAAGTCACAGTCTTTAACAGATGCGGTGACATGGAAGGAGAATATAACGGAGTAGTTTATCAATCTGTTGATAAATTCAACCCAGAAGATAATTTTAATGTCTTCATTTGTCATCGTGCTTGGACTCAACCAATGCAAATGAAAATTAAGGCTAAAAAAACTGCCGTATGGATGCACGATAACCCGAAATTATTTCCTGAGATTGAAGAATCGCAACGTGCAGCATTTCTCGAAAGTTTTGATAAGCTGTTTATGCTATCCAACTTTCATAAAGCAATGTTACCAGATTGGATACCAGAAGATAAAATATTTTTCACAACCAATGGTATTAATTTAGAGGATTTCAATTTAACAGAAATTACAAGAAATCCTAAAAGATTAATTTCAATTAGTGATTATACAAGAGGAATTGAACATCTACTTACTCAATGGGATAAAGTATTAAAAGAAGTTCCTGACGCAGAACTTCATCTTTTCTATGGTTGGCAAGGAGTGGATGCACTAATTAATTCACCCTATATTCAGAGATTTCCTCAATTACCAGATAAAAAGAAAAAAATAATGGAATTATTCAACCAGAAAAACGTTTATGAACATGACAGAATTGGACATCAACAACTAATCAAGGAATTATTTCAATCGGGTATTTGGGTTTATCCTTGTCATACACCAGAAACCTTTTGTATAAGTGCTTGGAAAGCGCAAGCTGCTGGTTGTGTTCCTGTGGTGACAACTTTTGCAGGTTTAAATGAAACTGTGAAATCAGGAATTAGAATACCTAGACCTGCGGGAAATGAGGAAACTAACAATACTTTTGTAGAAGCAGTAATAGACTTATTAAAAAATCCCGAAAAACAGGAAACTCTCAGACAGGAAGCGTTATCTTTGAAAGATTCCTTTGGTTGGGATAAAGTCGCTAAACAATGGCATGAGGAATTTATTTTAGCTTAAATACATTAGGTGCGTTAGCATAGCTTCTCGCACCTGAAAAACCCTATTTCACACTACTTTGTAAATATTTCCCACCCCCAAATTTCCTCCGGTGTCAATTCCTGCACATTACTAAATACTACCTTTGCACCTGCTTTAATCAAAGTCTCAGTATAAGCTTCTTGACGTTCTACCGTTCCCTGAACATGAGGTGGTAAAACTCCCACACCCACCCATGTGCGGGAATTATCTAAACTTCTAGCTTTTGTCACAGTGTGCATATCTGCAACTGTATCACCCACATAAATCACAGTTTGCTTTTTCTCAGCACCATTTTCTAATAAATTTATCGTTGCAAACAGTCCCGTCGGATCAGGTTTACCAGGTGCATCTTCCATCGCAATTAAAACCGGAGATGTTAAACCCAAACGTCTTTCTAAAATATAGTTAGCAGAACCGCGAGTAGCACCGCTAAAAAATCCCCAATCAATACCAGCTTGTGTTAGTGCTTCTAAATAACTAGCTTGTAACAATAAAGGTTCATCACAAATATAACCATTCCAATTTTCTGGATCTGTTCCGCGATAACGAGATTGAAAATAGACAACTATATCTTCATAATTTAATGCTAATTCTTCTCTATTTTTTCCCTGACTCACAAAGTAACGGTAAATTAATTCTTGAGAACCTTCCCAATCATTATTCCAAATTCCCTCAGATTTGAGATTATCAATATCTACATCTGTGGGACGATAGACTTGATGAGTAAAATGCTCTACAGTATCTGCTAAAGCGCGACGATAAGAACCGCTAACATCACGAATTACACCATCAATATCGAAAACGATCATTATATTGGTTTGTTTAGTCATAGTCACAGGTAATAGCTGTTTTTTAGAGTTTAGACCCAATTCACCATAGATTTTAATAGATTCAGAGGTATGAGACAAAAAAATTTTTGCCTTTGAAGTCTGTAACTGGAGAAGATATCAGTGGGGAGCATTGCTGTCTGTATCAGGACTTTCACCCACAAATTTCAGATTAGCTATAGGATGGTATGAGTGGGGATCACCAAGGTTTATCCTCCTGTAGCTAGAGAAAAGGTTAAAACTTTATGCCGTAAATTCCAGCAGTCTAAGTACAACAAAATCTGTATTCTTGTCAGGACTAGACATAGGGGGTACAACCCCTGGTATCATAGTTGAACAGGAATAAAAATTACACAATTACGGAGGTGCATCTCTATGCTTAGAGGTAACACGAAAAAACAATTAACCTATTCTCCTCAAAGTCAATTAGCCTATTTTCATAGGAAAAAACTTAGCTATTACCCGGACAAACAATACACCTATTACCCTCAAAAAAAAGTCAGCTATTACCCGGACAAAAAATACACCTATTACCATTTAATTGCTGTATTTATAACCGGGTTGATAGGAGGATTGACAATCAATAATCTTTATCACAATTATCATTACCAAAGTGTACTTGATTCACCATCTTTAGAGTCAGCAAAAGCAAAAAAACCAGCCGTTGTCAAAGTTACTGCTCACATTATCACAATAGACAAACAAACAGCCTTCAATTCTGTCTGGAATCTGCCACAAGTACAACGCAAAGCCAAAGAGATTGAAAGTCTTTCTCAAGGCAGTATTCGTTTGTCCGCACTTGTTGAAAGTTCTCCTACTACCGATAGACCTTTTTATATAGTGAGAGTGTTTGAAAATCATCCAGATAAAACTACCAGTCCGGTTTATTGGTTTAAAGTTTCCAGTTCTACTGGTGTCATCCAACCTTTAGATTTGGTGCAGAACGAATACATAGCTCTGGAAAAATGGAATCCTGATGGACGGTAATAGTTTAAGCTTGGTCATGTCTTAAATAACGAATCGGTAATCCTTTTGATTTTTCTCTAGTCTCTACTCCTTGCATTTTGTTTTTTTTAACTACTTTAATCAAACAAATTTTGACCAGAAAAATATCTTAAATAGGATTTTGGACTTGTTGTTGACTTAAGTCAATGGAGAAAGGTGAAGGGCAAAATTGTCTTAACGAAGGCAGAAGGCAAGAAGCAGTATCTTATTCTCCCCAATCACCAATCACCTCTTCCCCAATCACCAATTCTATTTTTTCACAACTTTGAGACGCTGAGTAATCATTGTCATGCCATCATTACGCAGGATGACCGCAGAAATCCATTGTTGTCCAGGGGTAGATGGTGCAGTTCCGGTTTTAAATAATCCTCCAGCAGAGAGTAATTCTAAATTTACTGGTGTGGGGTTGAGATATTTGCTGGGTTGGATGGTTTCTTCCATAGCACTTCCCAATAGGAAATCATTACCTAATGGTTCTTGGACAATAGCATCAAAGCTATATTTCTGACCAACTTTTACCTGTTGTGGTAATTTAATTTCTACTTGGGGTGGTTTGTTGCCGGAGGTAAGCTGGGTGCGTTCGGATAAAATCTCTTGGTGCAGAATTTTTGTACCTGCAATGCGCTGACGGGATGTAATGGTAGCATTGAGAGCTAGATTATTACGGTTAGAAGATGGTAAACCTGTGATTGTGGTGACTGTTTCTGCAATGATGGTTTTGCCTTCTGATTTCCAAGATTTTAGTCTAGTGCTGTATCGTAGTTGAGGATATCGCTGCCAGAAAGATTTTAAAGCTTGTTCCATTGTTTGGCGGTTTAATCCATCGCCATGAGTGAATTTGGGGCTGTAAAATTGCATTACGCCTTTAATATCACCCCGACTAGAGGCTGTGTCAATTTGTGTGAGGAGGTTTTTTAGTGCTGGGGGTGCATTTTCCGGTTGAGCAGCTTGAGCAATTTGCCCATTACTGGTTAAATTCAGTGTCAGTAGGCAGGACAACAGGGAAATACTGCCAGTTAATGTTTTGTTGTGGTTCATTAATAAAGCAATAATATTAGTCATTGATTATAGTTTACTGATTTACTCACAGAAGGTCAGGAATTTACAGCAGGAGTCAGGAGTCTTAGGGGCGAAGTAGGGGCGAAGCATTCAGGCGATAAATTATCAATTTTATGAAAAGGTTATCTTCCGAATGCTTTGCCCTTACAGGAGTCAGGAGTCAGGAGTAAAACTCTATTTATGTCTAGGTTGCAACTGAGATTCTGTACCTCATGGAGATGTAATCTGCTGTATTTATCAACAACCGCATAAAGTAAAATGTTTGGCGCTACCTTGATTGTAATGGATATGTTAAAAGGAAGGCGGTTTCATTGTTAAATGGTTGTCAGTAGTGGTGACAGCTATCACTATGCTAACTAATCAAGGTTTTTGCAGTTTTGTTAATTCGGATGACTTCGAGTAAATTAATTGCATAACCATGATATATTTCGATGGTTTTAGGAAATATAGGTTTCAATGCCAAACGCACGGTTAAAATTACTCATAGCTGCTAGTGGGACTGGTGGACATTTGTTTCCGGCGATCGCATTAGCTGATAAATTACAAGAATATGAAATTGAATGGCTTGGTGTCCCCAATAGACTGGAAACTCAGCTTGTACCTAGCCAATATCCTTTGCATACCATTGCTGTGGAAGGGTTTCAACAAGGTTTAAGTCTTGCCTCTGTGGGTATCCTGTTTAAACTCATTGGTGGAATTTTGCAGGTGAGACGCATTCTTAAACAAGGAAATTTCCACGGATTATTTACTACTGGCGGTTATATTGCTGGTCCTGCGGTGATTGCGGCTCGTTCTTTGGGTTTACCTGTGGTTTTTCATGAATCTAATGCTTTACCTGGTAAGGTGACACGATTTTTTGGACCTTGGTGCAGTGCGGTGGCTGTGGGTTTTGATGTAGCTGCTAAGTATTTGCCTGGTGTGAGAACTGTCTGTGTGGGTACTCCAGTGCGATCGCAATTTTTGGCTCAGGAAATTGCAGAAAATTTAGATTTACCTATCCCTGATGGTGCGCCTTTAATTGTGGTTTTTGGCGGTAGTCAAGGTGCGGTAGCGGTGAATCAGTTGGTGCGCCAGTCTGCTCCGGCTTGGTTTGATGCTGGTGCTTATATTGTACATTTAACAGGCGATCGCGATCCAGAGGCGGATAGTTTACAACATCCCCAGTATATATCATTACCATTTTACGATAATATGGCGGCTTTGTTACGACGGGCTAATTTAGCTATTAGTCGTTCTGGTGCGGGGAGTTTAACCGAGTTGGCGGTGTGTGGTACACCAGCAATTTTAATTCCTTATCCTTTTGCAGCGGAAGATCATCAATCTTTTAATGCAGCGGTGTTTACTGAAGTTGGTGCGGCGTTGAGTTTTCAGCAGTCTGAGTTGACACCAGAAATTTTGCAAAAGCAGGTTTTAGATTTGTTGCAATCTCCAGCAGATTTAGCCAAGATGGGAGAGAAAGCAAAAGCGATCGCAACTCCCGATAGTGCTGATAAGTTGGCTGCTTTGGTGCGGGAAATGTTATTTAATAATTGACAATTGAGAATTGTCAATTATCAAT
This sequence comes from Sphaerospermopsis sp. LEGE 00249, assembly GCF_014299995.1. Taxonomy (NCBI): domain Bacteria; kingdom Bacillati; phylum Cyanobacteriota; class Cyanophyceae; order Nostocales; family Aphanizomenonaceae; genus Sphaerospermopsis; species Sphaerospermopsis sp. LEGE 00249. Next base: position 34,449 of record NZ_JACJUZ010000042.1, read on the forward strand.
TGATAAAAAGTTGATTAAATTTAACGGGAGCATCCCAAATGTGTAAGTTTATTTTTTTTGATTTAACCGCAAAGGACACAAAGTACACAAAGGTAAGAGGGTTTCAGAGAGTTTTTGGTGTAGCGGCGGTTATTTTTTCAAAATTGGGATGCTGCCAATTTAACCAGCTATGACATTGACATCCAGGAAATTTTCAATCAAAGCATAAACATCACTACGGCTGAGTTTTTCTTTACCATTGGCTAACGCCTCCAGTGTACCGTGAGCTAAGGCCAAAGGAATTTGACAGAATTGCAAAGCAGGTCCTGGCGGGAGAGAGTTAGTATAACTATCAGCTAAGGCCAGATTACGACGTGCGTATTTTTGTAGATGTTCGTGATGCCAACCTTCTGGGAAAAAGTCTACACCACGGGTTAAATCTTCAGCATTATTACGTAAAATATTTACAGCTTGTAAACCTCTACCAAAAGCGATCGCCTGAGTACGGTTAGTTTCTGTACCATCGTACCATGACCATAAATCTGAGAGTAACAAGCCCACCGCACCTGCCACCCCAAATGTGTAACGATCTAAATCAGATTCGGTGGCAATTTTCCAATTTCTTTCTGCCCAAAAAGCCATCCTATCAGCCATTGCTGCTGTTGCATCCCAAATGCGAGGGGCAATACTTTCAGGTGCTAGTATTGACCATTCTCTCACCCGTAGACTCACTTCTGCTAAGGAATTTTCGTAACCTTTAAATCCTACAGCAAAAGCATCTACCGCAAAACCATCAACTCCAGCTTGCAATGTTTGGCTAATGTTGCGTAACAGATGCGCTTTGGTAGCATTATCTAATTCTGGATGATCTTCAATTTCATCAATGGCACGCATACACAAATATGCTGAGGCCACAGCTTCTTGCAAACCTGACGGTAAAATACTGATGGGTATATAAAAAGTTCTACTGGTTTCTTTGAGGATTTGCAAGGCATCTTGGCGTAAATCCATTATTTCACTCCTCTGTTGATTTTCACACCATACCGGAATTTTAGATTTTTTGATGATACTGGATTTAGTTTCTACTCCCAAATCTAAAAAACTATCTCGTATTTCATCGAAAAATTAGTAGTTTATGGTATCGCAATTAACAAAAATCTCAAATCTATGAAATTCTAGTCTAGTATATAGGGTTTTGGGAATAAACACCTGATGTTTTTCTGGGTAATTTATGTTTATTTCAGTAATAAAAATTACTGAATTTTATAATTAATATTTAAGTCAGCAATCAAAAACCATACAAATCGTATTTAAACATACATTTTTCCTCACTGGAGATATGTCAATATCTACCAACTTAGATGGTAAAAATTTGGTAGCATTGCCAATACTCCACGGAGTGTTAATTATTATGAAAGAAAATTTCTCAAAAACACTTTTTTCCGTGAAAAGAAGACGATTAATGATACTAATTGCTATAGCATTAACCACAATGCTGATAGCAATTGGTATACCAACCCTTACTTCCGCCCCTGTAGTAGCACAGTCTAATACCAACTTACTGGTATCTGCCGCTGCAAGTTTACAAGAGGCTCTAGAAGAAATTAAGCCCCTATACCAACAAACCAACCCCAACATCAACATTACTTACAACTTTGGTAGCTCTGGTGCTTTACAGCAACAAATAGAACAAGGTGCGCCAGTGGATGTTTTTATATCTGCGGCAAAAAGACAGGTAGATGCTTTAGAACAAAAAAATCTTTTACTTCCTGGTAGTCGTACCATCATTGCTAAAAATCGCCTAGTTTTAGTTGTACCAGGTAATATTTCTGGTATTAGTAGTTTTTACAATCTCAAAGATACAAGAGTCAAAAAAGTAGCTATTGGTGAACCTAGAAGCGTACCCGCAGGGCAATATGCACAACAAGTATTACAGAAATTGAAAATTTGGGATCATATCAAATCAAAACTGGTTTTTGCTAACAATGTGCGTCAAGTTTTATCATTTGTAGAAAGTGGCAATGCTGATGCGGGTTTAGTGTATTCTACTGATGCCAAAATTTCTAATAAAGTCAAAGTTGTCGTTGCGGCTGACGAAAAATATCATTCTCCAATTATTTATCCCTTAGCCATACTCAAACGCAGTAAAAACGTTGATACAGCTAAGAATTTTTCTCAGTTTTTAGCTAGTGATAAAGCTAAAGCTGTATTCAAAAAATATGGGTTTATTATGCCTTAAATATCGCTAAAATTAAATTCCTGTATTTCTCAATCAAATCTTGTGGGGTGGGCATCTTGCCCGGCCTAATTATTTAAAGTAAATGACATCATTGATCTTTACTTTTAAAGTACAGGACTTACGCAAAAGGGAACGAAAGTAGGGGTAATTCATGAATTACCCCTACGCAAGAATAAGGTTTTCAGTCACATCTTGCGTAAGTCCTATTCACTTTTAAAGTCAAGAAAATCCTTAATCTTCACTAATTCTCTCACTAATGTTGACGTTTCCAAATAACTTATTTATCCAAGGACTAGCAATAAAAATTCCTGCTAGTACCAACAAAAATACAGAAATTCCAAAAATTTGGTCACGGGGAATTTCTAACACACCACGTAAAATAATTTCTCTTAACGCAGAAACAATAGTAATTTCTACCGCAGCACCTACAGAAATACTATGTTCTTGCAGATAATCAACCAAAAGCCTAAATAATTCCACAAGTATCAAGATAAACAAAATATCAGATGTTACTTGCCGCAAATCTAATGGATGCAAAAAGGAGATAAACATATCTCCTAATCTGATGAGCATCACACAAAATAAACCTACGCAAAGAGAAATAACAATAACATCTTGAAAAAGTTCTAAATTACGGACAATTCTATCTCTCTTAAACCAACTATTTACTTCTACAAGTATGCGTTTTGGCATAGTCGCTACAGTATATTTATTTTTATGGGTGGTAAAAAGTAATCTTAAATTAAAATCCAAATTTACAATGTTTATCGAGAGCATTAATAAACTTTTATGAATTATTTCCGCCCAACTCAATAAGCAGAAACTAACAGAAAATAGCTACTAAAGAGATTAATGATAGCTTAGAAGCTTCTTACAGAACTAGCAAAATTGAGAAATACTGGAGCGAATCATGAAAATTACTTATGACTCAGAAGTTGACGTTTTAAGGATTATCTTTAGTAATGCAGAAATTGAAGAAAGTGATGAAGAAAAACCAGGAATCATTTTAGACTATGACGAAGTTGGAAATATTATAGGAATTGAAATAATAGTTTACACATCAGATAGGATTGCTATATGCTTATAATTGGTAAGTATCAAAAACCTATCCTGTAGCAGTGCATGAGCTACTGTATCAATCCTAGCTGTCCCAAACCACAAAACCCCAAACAACCCTTATTTTGTCAAGCTTGTGGTTCTGAGTTACTTTTAGAGGGGTGTTATCGAGTCATTCGTCCTTTGGGTGGTGGTGGTTTCGGTAAAACCTATGAAGTGGAAGACTCTGGTGCAAAGAAAGTTCTCAAGGTTCTGTTTAATACAGTTCCTAAAGCGGTGGAACTATTTCAGCAAGAAGCGGAAGTGTTAAAACGACTCAACCATCCCGGTATTCCTAAAGTTGAATCAGATGGTTACTTTATTTATTCTCCTAGAGATGCTAAAGAACCCCTGCATTGTTTGGTGATGGAAAAAATTGAGGGAATGAACTTAGAACAATACATGATTCAACGTAACCATCAACCCATCGGTGAACGTGCTGCTGTAAGATGGTTGAAACAGATAGTTGAAATTTTACAACAGGTCCATCAACAAAATTATTTTCATCGAGATATTAAACCACCTAATATTATGTTACGCCCCAATGGGCAGTTAGTATTAATTGATTTTGGGACAGCACGGGAAGTTACACAAACTTTCATGCAGAAAGTCGCAGGACAGCAAGTTACAGGAATTATTTCCGCAGGTTATACACCATTGGAACAAATGAATGGTAAAGCTGTTCCGCAATCAGATTTTTTTGCATTGGGGCGGACTTTTGTTTATTTGTTAACTGGTAAGTCTCCTGATAATTTTCATGAAGATGCACGAAGTGGAAAGCTAATTTGGCGAAATCATGCTGTGGGTATTTCTCCGGGTGTAGGAGATTTGATTGATTATTTAATGTCTCCATTTCCGGGAAATCGTCCAAAAGATACGCAGGAAATCTTAAATTGTATTAGTGTAATTGATGGTTCTTTGAAATTGGAAAATTCAGGGAATGAAGTTCCCAGTAGTAACCATAAAACAAGTAAGTTGAAGTATGGAAGTTTCTGGTTGCGTTTATTAGCTTACTGTACAGACATTTTTCTTTTAACTATTACTATATCCCTATGGTGGAAAATATTTTTTAACTTTTTTCCTTTGTTACCAGATTATACTATTAATTATGTTGGGGCTTTTGGATATTCTTTAATACTTACATCACTAACTACATTAGGAGGAGTTTTCGGAGAAATATTTGCTACTATATTTACTATATTATTTATTAACTCTTTCACTGATCCGACAGAACCTTTATTTGCTTTTATCATACCTACCTTTGGTTTTATTAGCAAATGGCTATATTTTACTTGGTTTGAAAGTTCTCCTATGCAAGCAACTTTGGGTAAAATGATTTTCGGTCTTAATGTTAAGAATATCTCTCAGAAGCGTTTAACATTTGGTGAAGCTAATGTAAGATTTTGGAGTAAAAGTCTTTCTGGTTTAATTCTACTGATAGGTTTCATTATGGCTGGTTTTACTGAGAAAAGGCAAGGTCTACATGATAAAATAGCTAAAACTTTGGTTATTAAAAAACGATCTCCATAATTACACATCATTTATTTTCTGTTCGTTACACTGTCACTAACACACTCTACTAAAATATAACTACAACCACCTTATTTGTGTAAAATATAAAAGGAGGTAATGATTATGCCAAATCTGACATTAAGCGATCAACAGGTAATTGAATTAGTTAAACAGCTACCCCCAGAAAGTAAACGGGTAGTATTGTTAGAATTAGCTAAGGATAGTGAAAATGAGCGTGAGTTGCGGATGGAGTATGCTGAAAACCAACTCCGCAACTTGTGTGCTGAAGGAGGTTTAAATTGGGATACTATGTCAGAAGATGAACGTGAATCATTTATAGATGATTTGGTGCATGAGGATAGACAATGCAACCAATAGTTGTATTTGATAAAAACATTCTCTGAATTATTGGTTATTTCCTATCTCTTAAATATCATAACCCATAATATAATCATCCATCACAAAACCACCACCAAAATCTATTACCTTACTCTCAATAATCTTAAAGCCAAATCGAGTATAAGCTGTAATTCCTTTTACATTACTTTTATTAACATTGAGTATAATTTTCTGCAAATTCATATCTTTAGCTTTTTGACAAACATGAGATAACATTATTTGTCCATAACCAAACCCATGCAGCGCAGGTAATAAATAACATTTATGTAATTTCAAACAATTAATATGATTAAGATTATCTTTTACTTCCGCACCATAAGATAAATAACCAACTATTTGATTATCTTTAACGACTTTATCGTAAAATATTCCTAGCTGATAAATTTCTTTTTCAATTATTTCAAGAGCATACATTTTATCTAACATATACTCTATTTGTTCAATACTGATAACTCCAGGATAGTGACTACACCAAATTTCCCGACTAACTTTGATCAGTTCCTCAAAATCAGTATCTAATAACTTTTCAATTTTGATTGTTAAATTATTCATATACGGCAAGTTACAGGAAACAGGTGACAGGTGACAGTGTGAAAAGTCTTTGGGTGTGTAGGTTTGATCATCAAGTTATGTCCTAAGCGACTTGTCTGTTGTGATATCAAGTGAGTTTTACTCCTGACTCATAACTCCTTGATCTCCTGACTCCTGACTCCTGACTCCTAAATTCTGCTATATTTTAAACTTTAGTTTCTAGCGGGTGCTGAGAAGTTTGTAAAGTTTGCGGTAAACCCCAATCTGGACGCAATTTAGCCGCTTGACGCAAATAAATGTGGTGAACGGGGGCGGAAGTTGGCAAATAGGCGTGAATTAAAAAGCGGATACAACGCTGTAAACTGCCTTCGACGTGCATTTGTTGGACATCCAACATAGCTACACTATCCCATAAAGGACGACGGCGGGCGATCGCTGCTGGGAAAATAGCATCTAAGTCACGGGTGACAGAAAAAGTAACACTTAAAATTTCTGTTGGTTCTAGTTTATTCCGTCGTTCCAGTTCATTAATTAATTCTGTCACCGCTTCTGTAATTGCTTCTACGCTATTTTCGGCAACGGTTGTTGCACCACGAATTGCCCGCATTTGCCATTCCACTTCCAAAGTCCTCCTGAATTAGTCATGAGTTATTAGTCACTAGTCATTAGTCATCAGTACACAGACTGGTAACTAGTGACTATTGACAATTAATCTACGGTCTATATAACCACAAGGGTAAACCACTTGTAGACATTTCAAATTCCAGCCAATCAATTCCAGCCGCAATTTGTGATTTCGACTGACTACTACCTGGTAGAACTCGACTCAATAATGGTTTACGTTCTTCTAGCGTATAACAAGGAGTTTTTTCTGGATCAAGTCCGACTAATTCCGCTGTCCAGCGTCGTGCATCTTCTTCTGTTCCCAAACGGTCTACAACCCCTAATTCTAAGGCTTGTTCTCCGGTGAAAATGCGCCCATCAGCGAAATTTTTAACTGTTTCTACCTCCAAGGAACGAGCCTGTGCTACTGTCTCTACAAACTGCTGATAGCTGACATCTATCAATTCTTGCAGGATGTTTTCTTCTGGTTCTGTCAGTTCCCTGTCAAAAGATAATATATCTTTATAAGGTCCAGACTTGATCACCTTAAAGGAAACACCTACTTTTTCTAACAGACGTTCTAAGTTGTTTCCCCGTAAAATCACGCCGATACTACCTGTAATTGTGCCTGGGTTAGCCATAATGTGTTCCGCTCCCATGCCAATATAAACGCCTCCAGAAGCCGATATATTGCCAAAACTCGCTACGATTTTGGTTTTTTTGCTCAATCTCTTCAAGGCGCTGTATATTTCTTGGGAATCTCCTACAGTACCCCCAGGGCTATCAATACGCAGCAGTAAAGCGGGAAATTTTTTCTCTTCTACTGTTTTTAGGGCTTCTAACACTCGTTTGCGGGTAGCACTGGCGATCGCACCAGTTATTTCAATCCGAGCAATTTGTTTACGAAACTTGGGTTTAAACGGCCAGATCATGAGTAATCTAATCAGTTAATAGATTTAATATAAATTGTCCAGCGGTCAGATGACCTCTTCGACTCTTTTCAGAAGATTAAACCAGCAAGTATGAAGCTATTTAAATTTTAAGGAAATTTTTAGATTTGGTTTATAGTGTTGTTTGCTATATTTCTTAATAAAGGGATATTTCTTTAAATGTTCCATTCTCAACCAAACTCTGTACTGGTTTGTTGCGTGATTGTCAAAAATCACCATTTCCAAAACACAATCTAAGTTGGTAACAGTACAGCAATTATACGGTTGCTTATACATATATATTTTTTACAGCACAATTTAACAGCATAATGCAAAGTTATTAGTCACAAGCGACTAATGACTAAAAAAGCTTACTTACAAAAAATCACAGCAATAACTGAGCTATGCCAAAAAATAGTTAAAGTCAGGGATAGCAGCAGATTTGTTTATAAGAAAGTTAATTTAGTTGTTAATTGTCATTAAATCAAAGAGAGACATTATCTAACTTTCTGAGTTACTTAGGAATCAATACGCAGTATTTGATACCGATAATAAGCATAGATATCAAAAAGCCCACCCACAAAACCGAAAGTAAGACTGATAACAAATAAGCCATTGATAGGACTACCAGTACCAAAAGTAGCCAGAAAATGCAAAATCTGAGCGGGTACTTCTTCAGTTAGTCCTTGCAAACCGGGGACAAAGCCAAAAAGGCATAAACAGATTAATATACCGCCCACCAAGAATATCGGAGCAATAAAACTGAAAACAGTAGTAAGCAAGAAAGATCGGAGAAAGTTGGTAAAAAGATTCATAATCAGGCAATCTCCAAGAGTAAGGTGAATGATAGCCAAGAAGCAGTACGTTAATTTCTACAATACGTGCGATCGCTCCTGAAAAGTTAATTTGTCAAAAATCTTAAGTTTTCATTAAAAGAAAAGTTAATATAACCCTCAAGTGATGAGGCTATGTTGATGGCTTCCAAAGGGTAAAATACCTGATATATCAAGATTTTCGCCGTTTAATAACGTCGTAATATATTTAATCAAGCAAAAGAAGCAGCTTAATTTTCTGAGAGAATCTTTAAACTAAGTTAATGTTTGGGGATTGGGGATTGGGGACTGGGAAAAATAACTAATGACTCATGACTAATGACCAATGACAAAAAACCAATAACTTTCGCTATTCTTAAAGCATTCACTGAGTTAGATAGAAAACATTGAGCCAGACTATATCCAAATCCGGTTTAGGTGCATGGACCAAGCGATTACTAGCAGCGATTTTTTTAGGTGGACAAGTGATAGTTCACCTGATGAAAGGCAAAATCCATCGCCGTAATACCTTAGAACAACTAGCCGCCGTCGGTCCAGATTCCCTGTTTATCGCCTTATTGACGGCCGTTTTTGTAGGTGCAGTATTTACAATACAGGTAGCACGGGAGTTTATCAACTTTGGCGCAGGAAACTTAGTTGGGGGAGTATTAGCAGTAGCCTTAACCAGAGAACTGACACCAGTGCTAACAGCAGTGATTTTAGCTGGGCGAGTTGGTTCTGCATTTGCCGCTGAAATTGGCACAATGCGGGTTACAGAACAAATAGATGCCCTGTTAATGTTAAAAACAGACCCCATTGATTATTTAGTTATTCCCCGCATCCTGGCTTGTTTATTAATGCTGCCTATCTTAACCTTGTTATCCTTAGTTACTGGAATGGGTGGGGGACTAATAGTTGCTATCAACATTTACAACCTCTCAGATACAGTATTTTTAGACTCAGCCCGTAACTTCTTAGAAATTTGGGATATCTTTAGCGCCATGATTAAAGCAGCCTGCTTTGGCGTTTTAATTGCTATTATTGGTTGCAGTTGGGGTTTAACCACCACAGGAGGAGCAAAAGGTGTGGGACAATCAACTACAACAGCTGTTGTTACCGCCCTGCTGATTATCTTTATTAGCAACTTTTTTCTATCATGGTTAATGTTTCAAGGAACAGGTGGAGGATTCACTCCTGGACTGTGATGGTGACTAGTGATTGGTGACTAGTGACTGGTGGTTGGGTTAGTAACCTCCCTATCTCCCCCGATTCCCTGTTCCCTGTTCCCTGTTCCCTCCAACTAAAATTATGACTACTTCATCAGTACCTAACGCCCTATCTACGGTGGAACTCAAGCCAAGTTACAATATCCCTATTGTGTTGGTGCTTGGTTCTATTCCCCTACTGCTGTTGCAACCTTGGGTTGGAGGAGCGATCGCACTGCTAGGATTATTTTTAATGTTGCAAGCTGTAACCTTGCGATTTCAATTTACTGCTACTGATTTTGATCTTTACCGGGGTGAAAAGTTAATTCGGCGTTTTCCTTACCGAGAATGGCAAAACTGGCGGATTTTCTGGGATAGAGTTCCCATTTTGTTTTACTTTAAAGAAATCAACAGCATTCACTTTTTACCGATTTTATTTGACCCCAAGAGCTTAAAATCTTGCTTAGAAGAACGTTGTCCCAGAATATGAATAGTCAACGGTTGGTAGACTGATAACTGATAACTATAGCAGGAGTCAGGAGTCCGTAGGGGCAAACCCCCCGTGGTTGCCCGAAAAACGCCCGTACTACGGCTATAATTTAGTCGCGTTAATAATTACAATCCTATTTATGAACCCAGAGGAATCCCAAACTCCAAAACCGATAGATGACTGGTGGGAAGAAACGCCGAATGAAATTTCCACAGATGGAAAATCGGCGGAAATATCAGCAAATTTATCGGATGATTCACCATTAGAGACAGAAACATCAACTCCAGCACAACCATCAGCAAAGGAAGTTGATGTAGAGTTTGCAATGATGAACACAAAAACACAAACATCACAAACGTCAAAAACAGTAGAAACATTAGAAACATTAGAAACATTAGAAAAAATAGATAATAAATTCCTGGAATCAGAATCAGAATTTAATTCACTATATGCAGTAGCAGCGCAACGAGTAGCTGAGTTACAGGAAACCGAATCCGCACTCAAAGCAGAAATATCTCAACTGCAAATTACTTACAAAACCCTTCAGGGACAGGTTAGCGAAACTCAAACAGCACTCTCGAAAATGGTGCAAGAGTCCCTTTCATTGTTAGAACAGCGTAAACAGGCATTGCAAATTTCTGTAGAACAACTGGAGCGACGACAAGAACGCATTAGAAATGAAATGCGAACGACTTTTGCAGGTACGTCTCAAGATTTGGCTATTCGGGTACAGGGTTTTAAAGATTATCTCACAGGTAGTTTACAAGATTTGGCAGCCGCAGCGGAACAATTGCAACTTGTGCCGGCTGTGAGGGAAAAAGAAAGAGAAAAACCAGCCATAAAAGAGGCGAAAAAAGAATCCAAACCTGTTGAAGAACAGTCTCAGACTTTGCAATTTGCCCAACAACAGTTTCAAGATACAACAAAACAAATTCGCCGTTTAATTGATCAATATCGCAACCAGCCAGATTATTATGGCCCTGCATGGCAGTTAAGGCGCACTTTTGAACCTGTTCACGCTGAAAGAGTCTCTAACTGGTTTTTTACCTTAGGAGGACGGGGTGCGCTGCGGACGATGGGTAGTCGTTTGCAGAATATTTTGATTGCTTCAGCGGCCATTTCGATTTTACATAAATTATATGGCGATTACGCGGAGCGTAGTGCCGGGGGCGATCGCCTACGTACTCTGATTTTAGCTAATAGTCCCGAACGTTTGGGCGAATGGCGACGGGGTTTACAAGATTGTTTAGGTATTGGTCGTCCTGATTTTGGACCAGACAGAGGTGTGGTATTATTTGAATCACCTAACGCTTTAGCCCAAAAAGCAGATAGATTAGTTAAATCTAATCAAATGCCGTTAATTATCATTGATGATTCTGAGGAGCAAATTAGTTTAGGCTTATTGCAATTTCCTTTATGGTTAGCTTTTGCACCAGATCCGAAAATGATGCGCGATCGAGATTTTGATGATGATTTTTAATTATAGGGAATGGTGACTGGTGACTGGTGATTGGTGATTGGTGATTGGTGACTGGGGAAAAAAATTTTAGATTTTAGATTTTAGATTTTAGATTGGAGTTAACAAAAACAATCCAAAATCCAAAATCCAAAATCCAAAATAAATAACTCCTGACTCCTGACTCCTGATAGCGACTTGTACTGAGCCTGTCCTGAGCCTGTCCTGAGCCTGTCCTGAGCCTGTCCTGAGCCTGTCCTGAGCCTGTCCTGAGCCTGTCCTGAGCCTGTCCTGAGCCTGTCCTGAGCCTGTCCTGAGCCTGTCCTGAGCCTGTCCTGAGCCTGTCCTGAGCCTGTCCTGAGCCTGTCCTGAGCCTGTCCT
>NZ_JACJUZ010000043.1:0-42784 GCF_014299995.1 Sphaerospermopsis sp. LEGE 00249
TAAGTTCCATAATATCTTTTCTGGAGATTGTCATTTTCCCAGAACATATTTTAACCGTAGGGGCGAAGCATTTGGGCGATAATGTAACGGAAAAATCAGACATCTAGATATCGCAAATGCTTCGCCCAGCCCCCATAAATAAGTTCCATAATATCTTTTCTGGAGATTGTCATTTTCCCAGAACATATTTTAACCGTAGGGGCGAAGCATTTGGGCGATAATTTAACGGAAAAATCAGACATCTAGATATCGCAAATGCTTCACCCTGCCCCCATAAATAAGTTCCATAATATCTTTTCTGGAGATTGTCATTTTCCCAGAACATATTTTAATCGTAGGGGCGAAGCATTTGGGCGATAATGTAACGGAAAAATCAGACATCTAGATATCGCAAATGCTTCGCCCTGCCCCCATAAATAAGTTCCATAATTTCTTTTCTGGAGATGTCTATTGATCTGCAATCTGCTTTATTGCTAGAGAGTAAGCTGTTACACAGCTAAATTGTATAATCCTAATATTCTGAACTATTGTTTAACAGGCAAGATGCCTGTTCCACTTATACAAATTAAATGCACAACAGCTTATAATTGATTAAAAATAATAGCGGTTTGTTCTATGACAGTTCCACTTTTAGAACAGGAAACAGAAAAACTGATAACTGTACCTGGTGTTTCTTGGCAACAGTTTAAAACTATTGAAGTCCAGTTAGAAGAAAATCATGCTGTAAAATTGGCATATTTAGCAGGAGTGCTGGAAATAATGTCTCCTATTGGTGATAAACATGAATATGTGAAAAAAACCCTTTCCTATTTATTAGAAGCATACATGAGATATCAGGGGATTCGGTTTTATGGTAGGGGTGGTTTTACTTTAGAAGCAGCGGGTTATGCTTCGGGAACACCAGATGAATCTTATTGTATTGCTACTAATAAAGAAGTTCCTGATATTGTGATTGAAATTATCGTTAGTAGTGGTTCAATTAATAGAACTGAATTATATAAACCTAAGGGAGTTCCTGAAGTTTGGTTTTGGAGAAATCATAAAATTCAAATTTTTAGTTTAAATGCTGTTTTGGAATATGAGGAAGTTAACCGCAGTCGGTTTTTTCCAGATTTGGATCAAGAGTTATTATTGCAGTTTTTAGCTATTCCTGATCAATATGATGCGGTATCGCAATTTATTGATTTTATTAATGAGAAATAATATCTTCCGTATCATTTTCAGGTGGATGCCAACCAGCAGAAACCCACGCTTGTCTAACGGTAACTGCATAAATATTATTGAGTTGTAAAGCTACAACTGTAACACGACCAAAGGCAGTTAATCCCATTATATGTGTACCATTGTTAGTCCAAGCAAAGTGATGTGACCATTTTTGTTGACGAGGATTAAATAGTTTAACTTTCTGGTTAGTAACTGGATCAAATCCCTCTGTTTGAGTACCTTTGTATCCGTTGCATAGTCTACAAGCTAACCATAAGTTTTCTTCATCATCAGTTCCACCTTTAGCTTTGGGGATAATATGATCTATCTCCAAAATTCCTAAAACATACTTTTGTAAACTACGACAATAACCACATTGATTATTTGCTTGGTTTCGTACTCTTGCCCGGACTTCTTCAGAAATTTGACTAGAACTCACGCATTTAACTCTTTTATTAATCCACGTTTTACAGCTTCACTTAATGCAGTAGCTTTTCTCAATAAACCTTCCTGATAAATTTGCATTAATGCTTGTAATTCAGGATGTTCTGATTCTGTGAGAATACCAGCTTGTTGTCTGTCTAGCAACTCAGTCAAACGGCTATCTTCTTCAGGTTTCATTTGTAATTCTGTCAACTCTAAAACTTGTTGATCAGAAAGTTTTGATACAGGTTCAAGGTTTGCTGCTTCTTGGCTAATAGGTGGGATAGAAAACTGGATAGTATCAACTAAGACGCTGGCTAAATCACGGTTTGCTAGACGTGCAAAGTGTTCAGCTTTTTGGTAAATTTCATCTGGTAGAGTAATTGTGATTTGGTTACTCATATTTTTAGATAGTTTTCCTTGATATTTTGATTATAAAGGATTTGACTTTAATTTATTATAAGCTGTTGTGCATTTAATTTGTATAAGTGGAACAGGCATCTTGCCTGTGAAACAAGAGTTCAGAATATTAGGATTATATAATTTAGCTGTGTAACAGCTTATGTAGGACTTACGGAAGATGTGACTGAAAACCTTATTCTTGCCTAGGGGTAATTCATTTAGCTTGCTTCCCGAAGGGTATTACCCCTACTTTCGTTCCATTTTGCGTAAGTCCTGATATCTTAACACTTTAGATTAACTAATATATTGTTTTTGCAATAATTCTTTACTTATTTTCTCTTGTCTTTGCATCAAAAATAACATATAATTATTATAATTAAAATTAAACGCAGATGAACGCCGATTAACGCAGATATAAAAACAGGTTAATTAGTCAGCTTTTAGTAATTTATGTCCAGATTATTAGTCACCCAATATCAAACAGAAGTCCAAAAAATCATCCAGTTTGGTGGTTCAAGAAAGGAAACTTCTATTCGTTTCGCTTTTCAAAATCTGTTAAATGAATATTGCAAACCTCGTGATTTTTTACTTATTCCTGAATTAGATTTTAAATTACCAAATGGTAAAGTCGTTTATCCCGATGGAACAGTTAAAGACGCTTTGCGGTTAGATTGGGGTTACTGGGAAGCTAAAGACGAATATGATAATTTAGATCAGGAAATTGAGAAGAAATTAAATAAAGGTTATCCTGATAGTAATATTTTATTTGAAGATTCCCAAACTGCCGTTTTAATTCAAAGTGGTACAGAAACAATGCGCGTATCTATGCAAGATGCAGACGCGCTAGATGGTATTATTAATAACTTTATAAATTTTGTCCGTCCTGAAGTCCGGGACTTTCGATCAGCGATAGAGATATTTAAACAGGATATTCCCATCATATTAGATTCTCTCAGAAAGTTGATTGATTGTCAAGAGGGGAATAATCAATCTTTTGAAACTGCAAGAAATAAGTTTTGGCAACTTTGTAAAAAGTCCATTAACCCGGAAATTACATTGTTAGATATTCGGGAAATGATGATTCAACATATTTTGACTGAGGATATTTTTATTAATATTTTCAGTGAGTCGCAGTTTCATCAAGAAAATAATGTTGCAAGGGAGTTACAAGGGGTAATTTCTACATTTTTTACTGGAAGTTTAAAGCGGAATACTTTGGGAAGTATTGAAAGATATTATGCGGTGATTAAAAGAACTGCTGCAAATATTGTCAATCATCAAGAAAAACAGAAGTTTCTCAAAGCATTATACGAGAATTTTTATAAAGCATATAATCCCAAAGCTGCGGATAGGTTGGGTATTGTCTATACCCCTAATGAAATAGTTAGGTTTATGATTGAAAGTGTAGATTTTTTAGTACATAAACATTTTGGTAAATTGTTAGCGGATAAAGATGTAGAAATTTTAGATCCTGCGACGGGTACGGGTACGTTTATTACAGAGTTAATTGATTATTTACCTCCCCATAGTTTACAGCATAAATATCAACATGAGATTCATTGTAATGAGGTAGCAATTTTACCTTATTATATAGCAAATTTGAATATTGAATATACTTATAAACAGAAGATGGGGGTTTATGAGGAGTTTGAAAATATTTGTTTTGTGGATACTTTGGATAATACGTTATTTGCAGGTAAGCAAATGGATTTGTTTGCGATGACTTTGGAGAATACGGAGAGGATTAAAAGACAGAATGATCGCACTATTTCGGTAATTATTGGAAATCCTCCTTATAATGCAAAGCAGGAAAATTTTAATGATAATAATGCAAATCGTAGTTATCAAAATATTGATAAGTTGATTAAGGAAAGTTATGTCAAATATAGCAAAGCGCAAAATAACATTGTTCTTTATGATATGTACACTAGATTTATTAGATGGGCTTCTGATAGACTAGGGAAAAATGGGATTATTGCATTTATTACAAATTCATCTTTTATTGATGGTAGAACTTTTGACGGTTTTAGAAAAGCGATAAGTGATGATTTTAATTATATTTATGTGGTTGACTTACATGGTGATGTGAGAAAAAATCCCAAACTTTCAGGAACTACACATAATGTTTTTGGGATTCAAACTGGTGTATCTATTATGTTTTTTGTTAAAAAGCAAAATAGTGATTTTAATAAATGTCAAATATTTTATATTCGTCGTCCAGAGTTTGATACAGCAAGTGAGAAATTAAAGTTTTTATCACAAACAAAATTTAATCAAATTCCTTTTCAACATATTACACCAGATAAGAATTTTAATTGGATAAATCAAGCTGATAATGATTTTGATGATCTTTTACCTTTGGTTGATAAAGATGTGAAAGCAGGAAAAGCAGAAGAAGCTGTTTTTAAGTTGTTTTCTAGGGGTGTAGCAACTCAAAGAGATGAATGGGTTTATGATTTATCAGAGGAATATTTAGCAGATAAAATGAGATTTTTTGTAGAAGTTTATCAAAATCAATTTAATAAAAAAGAAAATGAAGCACTTTCTCAACAAATAAAATGGGATGATGATTTAAAAAGTTATTTTAAAAGAGGAATAAAAAAACAGTTTGATAAATCAAGTATTAAGTCAAGTTGTTACAGACCATTTTACACCGAAAAACTTTATTTAGATAAGCATTTTAATGGTAGAACTTATCAATGGTTTGATATTTTAAATGAAACAGACACAGAAAATAAATATATAGCTTTTTCAGCTTTAGGAAATACTAAACCTTTTCATTGTTTAGGTACTAATTTAATAGTTGATTTACATTTAACAGGTGACTCTCAATGTCTCCCATTATATCGTTACGACAAAGAAGGAAACCGCATTGATAACATAACCGACTGGGGACTAAAACAAATTCAAACCCATTATCAAGATGAAACAATCACCAAAATAGACATCTTCCATTATACTTATGCAGTATTACATAATCCTGAATACCGCAAAAAATACGAACTAAATTTAAAACGAGAATTTCCCCGCTTACCCTATTATGAAAACTTCCAAAAATGGGTAAACTGGGGAAAACAACTGATGGAAATTCATATCAATTATGAAACTGTTACCCCTTATAAATTATCCCGTGTGGATATTCCCTTAAAAGACACCCCTTCGACTACTTCGACTTCGCTCAGTACAAGTTCGCTCACCCCTTCGACTTCGCTCAGGGACCGACAAAAAACCATCAAAGTAAAATTGAAAGCAGATAAAAATAAAAGTGTAATCATCTTAGATGATATTACCACATTAACAGGAGTTCCTGAAATAGCTTGGGAATATATGTTAGGAAATCGTACTGCATTAGAATGGATATTAGATCAATATAAAGAAAAGAAACCCAAAGATCCCACCATTGCGGAAAAGTTTAATACTTATCGGTTTGCAGACTATAAAGAACAGGTAATAGAATTGTTGATGAGAGTGTGTACCGTCAGTGTAGAGACAATGAAAATAATTAAAGAAATGGCAAATTTCTGAATCAGAAAATTACTGTAACCTGTAACCTGTCACCTGTCACCTGTCACCTGTAACCTGTCACCTAACTTTGTCTGAATCAGGATCACCAGGATTAAAAGATTTACAAGATGGAATAATTCGTAATTTTCAAACTTTTGTCACCTGTAACCTTATAATATATGGTATAATAAAATATGACTCACATTAATTTTTTAGTCAATCTAAAATTATGACTGAATCAGTACAATATATAACTAACACCCAAGGAGAAAGAATTGGTGTGTTGTTAAATATGGAAACTTACCAACAGTTAACCAATTTATCAACAGATTCAGAATTATTAATTGGTTTAACTGAGAATGAATTACAAGCGTTAGCAGAAACTTCCTTATCTGTGAAAAGTCAAACTGAATTGAATGATTTATTGATGAAAAATGCTGAAAATAAATTATCTGATGAAGAAATTGAAACTTTAGATAAATTAATAGCGCAGGTTGATCAATTGAATATCCTGAAAACTAGAGCAAGATATACGTTATTTTGTCTGAATCAGGATGTCCAAGATTAAAGGATATACAGGATGAAGTTTATCTTTTTCATCAGGATAATGACAATGAACAGCATCTTTAATTAATTCTCGTAGTTCTGGGAGACTATCAGCTTGAGTAAAAATTGATTGATTAATTGCTTTAGCAATATAACCACCTTCATCATCTTCTTCCACTAGAAAAATAATTTCTTTGATATTATTTTCAGGCATTATTGGCATAATGTGTAATTTTCAATCATGAAATTTTAGGTTATGATTATAATATCATAATTATTGGTATTTTTTCTCTGTGTTTCTGTGGTGCGAGAAAAAAAGAAATGTCTGAATCAGGATGTCCAGAATTAAAAGATTTACAAGATGGAATAATTCGTAATTTTAAAATTACTGTCACCTATCACCTGTCACCAGTCACCTATCACCTATCACCAGTCACCAGTCACCAATCACCAGTCACCAGTCACCTAATTCTGTCAGAATCATGGTAAACTAGAAAAAGTAGCAATTTATTACAGTAGCTATCGTAAAAATATATATTGCTGTTAATTTAAAATTTTCCGTTGTTTGAGAAATTGGAATGCTAGACCAAATATTTGATTACTTACACTTTCATATTAGTGTTGAAGCACTGATAGTATTACTGATCCTAGTTTTTTTAGAAGCGGTACTATCAGCAGATAACGCGATCGCCCTCGCTGCGATCGCCCAAGGACTAGAAAATCAAAAACTAGAACGTCAAGCATTAAACATTGGTTTAGTATTTGCTTATGTTTTAAGAATTACCCTACTGCTAACAGCTACCTGGGTACAAAAATTCTGGCAATTTGAATTATTGGGTGCTGCTTACCTGTTGTGGTTGGTATTCCAACACTTCACATCCCAGGAAGACGAAGATCATCATCATCACGGACCCAAATACAGTTCTTTATGGCAAGTTATACCAGTAATTGCCTTTACAGATTTAGCCTTTTCCTTAGATAGTGTGACAACAGCGATCGCCGTTTCCCAAGAAACCTGGTTAGTCCTCACCGGTACAACCATCGGTATCGTCACCCTGCGATTTATGGCCGGGTTATTTATTCGCTGGTTAGATGAATATGAAAATTTAGCAGACGCAGGTTATATCACTGTAGCGTTTGTGGGTTTACGTCTATTAATCAAAGTCATTAACGAAGCTTTAGTACCACCGCAATGGATCATGGTAAGTGCGATCGCCATAGTCTTAACCTGGGGTTTTTCCAAACGCACAGAAGTAGAAATCAAAACCCAAGAACCAGAAAAAACAGAAGTTAAATAGGGACTGGGGACTGGTGATTGGTGACTGGGGACTGGTGATTGGGGACTGGTGATTGGTGACTGGGGACTGGGGACTGGGGACTGGGTAAGAGTTTTTACCAATTACCCATTACCCATTACCCATTACCAATTACCAAACTATTCTTTCAACCAGGGAGCTAAATGAGGAGTCCAGCTAACCAACTCCTCATCCTTAAACCACAGTTTAATTTCCCGTTGTGCAGTTTCAATCGCATCAGAACCGTGGATCAAGTTCCGACCAATATTAATCCCAAAATCACCGCGAATAGTACCAGGTTCAGAGGTTAAAGGATTGGTAGCACCAATAATTTTTCTTGCAGAAGCAACCACACCTTCACCTTGCCAAACCATTGCCACCACGGGACCGGAGGTAATAAATTCTACTAACCCAGCAAAAAAAGGTCTTTCCCGGTGAACATCATAATGTTGTTCAGCCAACTCTTTACTGACATTAATCAACTTTAAGCCTACCAGGGTAAAGCCTTTAGTTTCAAAACGACGGATAATTTCACCCACCAACCCGCGTTGAACTCCATCAGGCTTGATTGCTAAAAAAGTGCGTTCCAAAGCTGTCTCCAAAAGCATAAAAAAGTTATCTGGGTTAATTGTCAATTGTATGTCCGTCTTTTGTCTAGTATTTACAGGAATAAATAAGAAGTCAGGAGATCAAGGAGTCAGGAGAATGGCTTCGCCACGCTTCGCGAACGAGGAGTCAGGAGTTCAGGAGTTCAGGAGTTCAGGAGTCAGAAGGTAAATATTTCTCCCCAGTCCCCAGTCCCCAATCACCATTCCCTTAACCGATTCTTAACCATAAAAAAATCTTTCTAGGTGCATATCTGTTATTAGACGAATGCGTTAAATTGTTAGTTCGTGGGTGATATACAGAGGTCAGGAAGAAATGGGTGTTGAGTCAACTACTGATGAGATGGTGAAAGTGCCTACCAATGGTCATAAATCAGATAAGTCAGATAAATCAGAAGTGAAAAACCAAAAGCACAAGAAACTGTTACCACCTAGCACCATGTCAGGGGATTTATCTCGGACTTGGAAAATTGAGGATAGTGAGGACTTATACCGCATTGAAGGTTGGGGTAAGCCTTATTTTTCCATTAATGCTGCTGGTCATGTGACAGTTTCTCCCAAGGGCGATCGCGGGGGTTCTCTAGATTTATTTGAATTAGTCAATGCTTTAAAACAACGAAATTTGGGACTGCCGTTGTTAATTCGCTTTTCTGATATTTTGGAAGATCGGATAGAGCGATTAAACGCTTGTTTTGCGAAAGCGATCGCTCGTTATAATTATCCCGGTGTTTATCGTGGTGTTTTCCCTGTCAAATGTAACCAGGAAAGGCACTTAATTGAAGATTTGGTCAGATTTGGCAAACCACACCAATTTGGGCTAGAAGCCGGTTCTAAACCGGAGTTAATGATTGCTCTCGCTATATTGGATACACCAGGAGCATTGTTAGTTTGCAACGGCTACAAAGACCGAGAATACATTGAAACGGCAATGTTAGCCCAAAAACTCGGACAAACACCGATTATCGTTTTAGAACAAATTGAAGAAGTAGATATAGCCATTGCAGCTAGTCATCAGTTAGGTATTAAACCGATTTTAGGTGTACGGGCAAAATTAAGCACCCAAGGCATGGGACGCTGGGGAACATCCACAGGCGATCGCGCTAAGTTTGGCTTAACCATCCCGGAAATTATGGAAGCAGTGGAAAAACTCAAAGAAGCCAATTTACTCGATTCTTTGCAGTTGTTACACTTCCATATCGGTTCGCAAATTTCCGCCATCAATGTGATTAAAGATGCCATTCAAGAAGCCAGTCGCATTTATGTAGAATTAGCGATGTTAGGCGCAGACATGAAATATCTCGATGTCGGTGGTGGTTTAGGTGTAGATTACGACGGTTCACAAACCAACTTCTACGCCTCCAAAAACTACAATATGCAAAACTATGCTAACGATATTGTAGCCGAATTAAAAGATACCTGTTCAGAACGGCAGATTCCCGTACCTACACTGATTAGTGAAAGTGGTAGAGCGATCGCGTCTCATCAGTCAGTTCTCATCTTTGATGTTCTTAGTACCAGTGATGTACCCCGCGATACCCCAGAAGAACCACAAGAAGGAGAATCACCAATTATTAGGTATTTGTGGGAAACCTATCAATCCATCAACAAAGAGAACTATCAAGAATTTTACCACGACGCAGCCCAATTCAAAGAAGAAGCCATCAGCCGTTTTAACTTGGGAATTTTAAGACTCAAAGAACGGGCTAAAGCCGAGCGTTTATACTGGGCTTGTTGCCACAAAATTCTGGAAATTACCAAACAACAAGAATACGTACCCGATGAACTGGAAGACCTAGAAAAAATCATGGCTTCCATCTACTATATCAATCTTTCCGTATTTCAATCAGCGCCTGATTGTTGGGCAATTGATCAACTATTCCCCATCATGCCCATACATAAGCTAGATAAAGAACCTACCCAAAGAGGAATTTTAGCGGACCTCACCTGTGACAGTGATGGTAAAATTGACCGATTTATTGATTTACGAGATGTCAAATCAGTTTTAGAACTGCATAAATTCAAACCTAACGAACCCTATTATCTGGGAATGTTCCTCAACGGCGCTTACCAAGAAATCATGGGTAACTTACATAACCTCTTTGGTGACACAAACGCCGTTCATATCCAACTCACACCCAAAGGCTACCAAATAGAACACGTTGTCAAGGGTGATACCATGAGAGAAGTCGTAAGTTACGTACAATACGACTCAGAAGACATGGTAGAAAACATCCGCCAGCGTTGTGAACAAGCCTTAGAAGAAAACCGCATTACCCTAGCCGAATCTCAAAGACTGCTACAAACTTACGAGCAAAGTCTCATGAGATATACTTACTTGAATAATAGTTAGGACTGGTGGTTGGTAATTGGTAATTGGTAATTGAAAAAACTTGTACCCATTACCTATTACCCATTACCTAAATTATACTTGTCCCTAACAATTCGGCGATCGCTTGGTGTTCTAAAGGAATTTCCGAAGGTGGAGTTTGACGTGCATCTGTAATTAACCAGTCTAAAGCGGCTGCTTGCACATCAATAGCTGCACCGGTCTTATCCACACAATAACGACCAAATACCAGCTTATCAACCAAACGGACTCCCGGACTCAAGCGCGACCATTCAAATATCACACTATTATCTACTGTTGCACCACTACAAATCCAGCAATTAGGCCCAATCATCGCCGGGCCAACAATTTTCGCACCATCTTCAATTCTTGTCATCCCACCAATGTAAACAGGTCCAGTAATATCCACCTTATCCCAATTCACAGCTACATTCAAACCAGTGTAAATACCAGGGGCGACTTCATAACCAGGAATCTGCACATTTTTAATTTCACCCAACAGCACACCGCGAATAGCTCGCCAATAATCAGGTACTTTACCAATATCTACCCATTCAAAATCCATCGGAATGGCATAAAAAGGCGCATTGATTTTTACAAGTTCCGGGAATAATTGACTACCAATATCATACTCAACCCCAGAAGGAATATATTTAAACACCTCTGGTTCAAAAATATAAATACCCGTGTTGATATTTGTGCTGAGTGCTTCCTCTATCGAAGGTTTTTCTTGGAAAGCCTTAATGCGGTTATCATCATCTGTGACAACCACACCATAACTAGAAACTTCTTCCCTGGGAACAGACTTAGTAATAATGGTAGCAATTGAACCTTTAGATTTATGCCACTTTACCGCCGCAGTTAAATCTAAATCAATTAAAGCATCACCACACAAGACCACAAACGTATCATCAAAAAAAGGCGAAAAGTCTTGGATACGGCGCATCCCCCCAGCCGAACCTATGGCTTCCCCGACCAGTTTACCATCATCATCAATTTTCCCTTCAAAAGAATAGGCAATCTGCACACCAAACCGCTGACCATCACGGAAATAATTTTCAATTTCCTCAGCTAAATGGCTAACATTCACCATAATCTCGTTAAAACCATGTTGACGCAATAGCTCTAGCAAAAATTCCATCACTGGCTTTTGCAAGATGGGAATCATTGGTTTGGGAATGGTATATGTAATAGGACGTACACGAGTGCCTTTACCCGCTGCGAGAATCATCGCTTTCATAATTTTTTTCCTTAACTATTCCTCAACTATTCCTCAACCACAAGCCAGTTTACTGTTTTTATCCCGTGATACTTAATCATCACTAAGTTATATTTATCAATGTACTAGGATTCTGGGTTTTGCTCACGAATATTTTAGTTTATAGTCGTTTATGGTCGTTTATGGGGTTGCACGGTTGGCTGAACTAGGTAAACGGATTGTGATCTCCTGATAAAATTCTTCCTGATATAGCTCTACTTTAGATTGTGCAGACAGCAGCAGTAAAGCCCAAAAAACGCTCACCATGTCGCCATTTTCTGATTCATGGTCAGAATCATTTGCATTTGCTGATTTTTTCCCTGCTTGCTTTGTCTGAGTCCACAAATTTAACAGTTGCTCTAGATTCCAACATTGTTCCTGTACATTTAACTCCCTTGCAGAAAGATGCAGCACCTGTTCTAGTTCTGAAGCTACTTCTGTTAAATTTTCTTGGTGAGCTAATTCTAATGCCTCCCGCATCGTTTTCATACTCGGCTGACGCTTAGGACGGATAGGTTTGCTGGTTTTCTCTACCCGTTTTAGCTGGTTAGCCATAATCTGCAATTGCTCAATTAGCTCTTGCAGAGTCACACGACGCTTTGGTGGTGGCATTGCTGCTGGACGACGACGCAACTGTCGCTCTAATTGCAAACGTTGAACATTGTATAATTCACCATCCGCAATATCCAGCATTGCATCATCAGACACATTATCTATAATATTATCTACGGTTGACAATTGCATTAAAGTATTAGCTTTAAATAGTACCAGCATGGATGCTGACAAAAAAGCCTGTCCCGATTGAGACAAATCAGTTTCATAACCTCTAGCGCTGGTTTGTGGTGACATTAGTTCTAGGTAACGGTCAATCACTTCTATCACCTGTACATCCCAAGGGTCTATTTCTCCCTTTTCGGCTTGTTCAATCAAGTGTGTAATCGTTTCTAATAGTTTTTGGGCATCCATTAATTTATCAGGAGTCAGGAGTCAGGAGTCAGGAGTTCAGGAGTTCAGGAGTCAGGAGTTCAGGAGTCAGGAGTCAGGAGTTCAGGAGGAAGAAGGTAAATATTTTTCCCCAGTCACCAGTCACCAGTCCCCAGTCACCAGTCACCAGTCACCAGTCCCCAGTCACCAGTCACCAGTCCCCAGTCCCCAATCACTAATCATCAACAACAGCATAACTATATACAGAATTTCCATTTTTGTTGTTTTTAATAGCGTCGAAAGTGCCTTTGATAGTACCAGCAATGGGTACAGCAACCAGTGTTCCCAACAAACCAGCAATTTCAAATCCCATCAAAATCGCTATAAAAATCCATAGGGGATTGAGTCCGATAAAGTTACCCAGTAACTTGGGAGATAGGATATTATCTTTGATTTGCTGCATGATAATTGCTGCCATTGCTACTGGAAATGCTAACCACCAAGTCTGTAAAAACACTAATAACGTTACCAACCCTATCCCTAATGTAGCGCCGATAAAGGGAATAAGCTCAGAAATACCGATGATAATGGCAAATAATAGGGCAAATGGTACTCTTAAAAATAAGAAAATCGGTGTCAGGGCTACCACCATAAACAGTGCCAGTAATAATTGGCTAAGGAAAAAGTTTTGGAAATTTAATTGTAAAGACCTGCTCAATGGGATGCCAATATAAGATGGCAGGAGATTAATTAAACCATACCACAGGCGATCGCCATATAGCAGCATATAAAAAGCTAGTACAATTACTAACACTATATTCAGCAATGCTGATAATAAAGTTCCCGCAAATCCCACCGCACCAGAAGCTATCTGTTGTAGAATATTCTGCACACCAGTATTAATTTGCTCAGTTACTAAACTTAGGTCAAGTTTTATACGTTTCTGACGTGCTAACATTTGCAAATTTTCCAGGTTGTCTTGACTGGAGGCTAACCAATCAGGAATTTTGTTTAAAAGTTGGATTGTTTGGTCAATTACCATCGGTACAAGGGTAAAACCCAAAATAATCAACAAAGCTAAAGTGAAGATTAAAACTATGATCACTGCTTGAGTCCGAGTAATCCTAGCTTTTTCTAATAATTTCACCGGGTAATTCAGCAAAAACGCCAAAATTGCCGCAATACTCAGAATAGTAATTGGATGCTGGAAATAACGAAACAGCAGAGACAGTAGCCAGACATTGAGAGCGATAATCGGGCCACTCAGACCATAAATTAGCAGAGTTTGTAAAGAGGCTGAACGGCGCATTTGATTTAATCTTAGGGAATAGGGAATAGGGAATAGGTAATAGGTAATAGGGAATGGGGAATAGGTTATAAAATGTATGATAATTACCAATTACCAATTACCCATTACCAATTACCCATTACCAATGGATAAAAATATTGCTGACCTTCGTAAAGACTACACTTTGCAAGATTTGAATGAAACAGAAGTTAACCCTAATCCTTTTATACAATTTAAATTATGGTTTGATCAGGCTCTAGAAGCAAAATTATTAGAACCTAACGCCATGACTCTTGCTACCTGTACCCCTGATGGTAAACCTTCAGCCAGAATGGTCTTATTAAAAGATTTTGATGAAAGGGGCTTTGTTTTATTTACCAACTACAACAGTCACAAAGGACAAGAAATAACTGCCAATCCTCAAGCTGCGTTAGTATTTTGGTGGGCAGAATTAGAACGACAAGTGAGAATTGTGGGATGTGTAGAAAAGATTTCTGCTGAAGAATCGGATGGATATTTTGAAGTACGTCCTCATAATAGTCGTTTGGGCGCGTGGGCTTCTAATCAAAGTGAAGTAATTGCTAGTCGGGAAGTTTTAGAAGTACAATTACAGGATTTCCAGCGTAAATATGAAAATCAGGAAGTTCCTAGACCACCTCACTGGGGAGGTTTTCGGGTAATTCCCCAAGAAATAGAGTTTTGGCAAGGACGTTCTAGCAGGTTACATGATCGGTTGCTGTATTCTCGGTGGGATGATGGAAGTTGGAAAATACAACGTTTGTCACCTTAATTTTTTGTAGCGGGCAAGATGCCCGTACCACAATTTCATGAGATAGTGTTAGGATCAATCCCTAGTTCTCGTAACTTAGCTGCTAATAATTCAGCCCGTTGACGTTCCTGTTCAGCCCGTTGACGTTCCTGTTCAGCCCGTTGATGTTCCTGTTCAGCTTGTTCACTACTCCACAGTAGCAAATTTCCCTCACTATCCCACCACCGCAACCAGTTCATGGTTTGACATAATCTTTCACCTGGCCAAATTCCTAAAAATAGTGAGAGTTCAGGAATCCAAAAACGTCCATTAGGGTCTGCTTTTTGTTTGTTGTATTCTCCATTTTGCAAACAGCGTACTTCTAAACTGGGTTCGTAGGGATCATAAGTGACATAAGTGGGAACTTGGAGAATGTGTTCGTAAAAATACAACTTCCCATAAGGTGGTGTGGAACGTAATGATAATTCTCCACCTTCGGTATCAGAAAGAAATTCCATCACCACAGCTACAGGTTCTCCTTCGAGGTTGGGTGTATAACTGCGACGTACTACATCAGTAGCTACAGGATGCACCTGTGGCACATAAAACCAGTCGGGGGCTTTGACGATGATTTTTTTGTTTAAGGCGGCTACAAGCCCAAAATTAGAGCCAATCAGCATTTGTGGGAGGATGCGTCCTGCTGCACCTAAAGCGTCAGTAAGTGCAGCTGCTAAAGGTGGTTGTTGAATATTTTCCACTGGGTCGTCAGGTAAAATAAAATCGGCGGGAAGTGGTTCCCAGGTGACAATGGGTGTTTTTTGAGTTGGGTGAGTTTGTAGAATCATAGATTTATTTATAATAGGTGATCTGAATTAGGATTTGAGGATGTACAGGATGTTATTTAATGATGGTTGGTTACGCACAAGTTACTAAAGAACGAACCGCAAAGTACGCAAAGGACACAAAGGTAAGAGGTTTTAGAGAGATTTTCTCTTTTCATCCTGTACATCCATAAATGTTAGTTGTCCTGATTCTGACACAAATATCATCATTAACCTATCATTTTCAACCAGGCAAATATTTGATTAACTGTTAATTGTAAATTGATTTCTGCTAAAATTGGTAACGGTTGATCACCTCTGAATAACTCTGGTTGTTGTTGGGGACGAAAAACCAAAATAGAACGATCTTCAGGATCTATTAACCAACCTAACAAACAACCATGATTTAAACAATATAAAATATTATCTATCACGCGAGTTGAATTTTGTTCAGGTGAGAGAATTTCAATAGTCCAATCTGGAGGAATGAAAAAATCATTAGGGACTTCACCTTCAGCAGTAAAGGGAATATTTGACCATTTCAAAACCGCGATATCAGGAACTACGGAACGCACACCAAAACTACAACGCAATTCAGGAAAAGCATAAGCTATTTTTTCGCTTTCTGTGATATCGTTAATACTGTTGCATAGTCTTAATTGTAAGCGGCTATGTTTTCCTTTGGGCATGGGTTTAGTGATAATTTCACCATTGATATATTCCCTGACCGGTTTTGTTTCTGGGAGTTTGAGAAATTCTGTTAAGGTGAGGGATCGATTAATTATTGTGGGCATGATTTTTTGTATTTCTATTTTTAGAAAGATTCTCCAGCTAATCTGAGAACATCATTAATAATGCTATCATTTAACTACATTCCTTGTTGTTTCAACATAGCAATCACAGGAGCAATAGAAGATAAGTAACCTAATTTTTTAGCTTTTACTAAAACACCTAATGTTCCCGTGTATTTTAATTTGTGTATATTAGCAATACGTCGAGCTAATTAATCATCAAAAATTAACAAACTGCCAGGTTTTTCTAAACCTAAACCTAATACTTCTGCTTCACCTTGTCCCAAATCTATAATAGCAGGAATTAAACTAATTGATTTTACCGGAGTAATTAAAATCCAATCAATAGAATGAATGTCTGGTACATTAATTCCTTGCTTTTTACCAACTGCTAATTCTTCAATCACCGCAGGAGGTGTTAAAATCTCACTATACAGCTTTTGTAGTAGCTCTAAATGTCCAACTTGATGAAGATACAACAGAGGTGAAGTATTGACTATGACTGAAGAATTAAGCACTGAATAATTAAGCATTGTTAACATCTTGTTCTAATTGTTCAGCCGTCAAGGAAAATGGTGATACTTGATAACGTCCTAAAATTGTTAAAAATTCTACCCGCGAAATTCCCGCTAATTGTGCTGCTCTCCCTGATGAGAGTTTACCCAGTTCAAAAAGTTTCACTGCGGCTAAAATTGGTAACTCTCTTGATAAATTTTCAGGTGTTTCTTTGAGAGTGATTAATATTTCTTCTGGTATTTCTAAGGATACTATACTCATAATTTGATTTCCTTGTTTTCCTCGTTCCCAGTCTCCAGACTGGAAATGCAGTTTTAGAGTCTCTGATTTGAGTATAACTGTTTTTTGTCTGAATCAGGATGTCCAGGATTACAGGATTTTCAGGATGTTATTTGATGATGGTTGGTTACGCACAAGTCATGGAAGAATGAACCACGAAGAACGCAAAGGACACGAAGGTAAGAGGTTTTAGAGAGATTTTCTGTTTTCATCCTCTACATCCATAAATGTTGGTTATCCTGATTTTCACCATCTGCGTCTATCTGCGTTTATCTGCGTTCATGCCATAATCAGGATGTCAAGGATTTGAGGATTTACAGGATGTTATTTGATGATTGTTGGTTATTCTGAAAGGATTTTTTTGTCTGAATCAGGATGTCCAGGATTACAGGATTTACAGGATGTTATTTGATGATGGTTGATTACGCACAAGTCATGGAAGAATGAACCGCAAAGAACGTAAAGGACACGAAGGTAAGAGGTTTTAGAGAGATTTTCTGTTTTCATCCTGTACATCCCTAAATGTTAGTTGTCCTGATTCTCGCCATCTGCGTCTATCTGCGTTCATCTGCGTTTTTATCCTGTACATCCTAAAATCCTGGTTATCCTGATTCTGACAAAATACAATTTCTGAAAATTTAGATCAATCTTCAAAAACCATCATGTAAATCCTTAAATCCTGAACATCCTGATTCAGATTATTCTAACCGCCAAATTTTGATAGTCTTGTCATCACTTCCACTAACTAAAATCCTACCATTGGGGCTGATAGCTAGGGTACGAACTTTATCAGAATGACCAGTCAGGGTAGATTTTAATTTTCCTGTGGCTAAGTTCCAGATTTGGATAGTCTTGTCACTACTTCCACTAACTAAAGTTTTGCCATCATCGCTGATAGCTACAGACCAAATGGAATCAGTATGTCCTGTGAGTGTAGCTTTTAATTCTTTTGTCTGTAAGTTCCAAATCTTGATAGTCTTGTCCCAACTGCCACTAACAAAAGTGTTAGTATTAGGGTTGATGGCTAGTGACCTAATTCCACTTAAATGCCGTGTGATCGTCAATAGTAATTCTTTTGTTTGCAAATTCCAGATTTTGATAGTTTTGTCTGAGCTACCACTAAATAAAGTGTTAGCATCGGGACTAATAGCTAGGGACAGAACCCAGCCAGAATGACCATTTAGGGTGGATTTTAATTCTCCAGTTAACAAATCCCAAACTTTGATAGTTGTATCATCACTTCCACTCACTAGAGTCTTACCATCAGGACTCATAATTAAGGAATTAATGCCGTTAGAATGACCATTTAAGGTAGATTTTAATTTTCGTGTTTCCAAGTTCCAAATTTTGATAGTTTTATCTCCACTACCACTTGCTAAAATCTTAGCATCAGGACTAATAGCTAGGGAGCTAACCCAGTTAAAATGGCCATTTAGAGTAGATTTTAATTCTCCTGTTTGTAAATTCCAAACCTTGATGGTTTTGTCTCTACTCCCACTAATCAAAGTATTACCATCAGGACTAATAGCTAGGGAAAGAACAGCTTCATAATGACCAGTGAGGGTATTTATTAAAGTAGCATTTAGGTTTCTGTTTTTATTAATAAATATATTTTTTCCTACTATTGCTAGAATAAATCCTAACACTAATAAACCCACACTTTGGATAACAATACGACGGGAATAATATGTTTTTATAGGTGGTGGTTGTGGTGGTTTAGAAGGTGTAGATATAGGTAGTTGTAAAACTTGTAAAACTTCCTCTACTGACTGGTAACGGTTTTGATATTCTAGTTGTAATAACTTATCTATAACTTCTCCTAATTCTAAACTCACAGATTGCTGTAAATGATCACGCCATTTTTCCACCCAACCATAACCTTGTTTTTTCCATAACTCCCAAGGATGCACCCTAGTCATTAAATGAAAACAACTTGCACCCAAACTAAATAAATCACTCGCTGGATACACTTCTCTATCTTCCATTTGTTCCAGGGAAGCATAACCATAACTCCCAATTACTGTACCTGGTCTCATTGTTCCCTGGAATTGTTTAGAAGCACCAAAATCAATTAAAAATAATTTCCCATCACTGCGACGACGCATAATATTTTCTGGTTTAATGTCGCGGTGAATGATTTTATTACTATGGACTATTTGCAAAACTGGTAACATATCCAGTAATAAATTACGGATTTTTCCTTCATCAAAAGTTCCCTGATTTGCTAACTCAATTAATAAATTCTCACCCTCAATAAAATCTTGAATTAAATATAAACAATCATCCTCATCAAAATAAGCTTGTAATTGGGGAATTTGGGGATGTTTCAGGTCTTTTAGTTGTATTGCTTCTTGCTCAAATAATTCCTTAGCTTTTTTTAAAGCGTAGGTATTTTGAGTTTGGGGTGCAAATTGTTTAATAACACACTTCTCATTTAATTTATCAACATCTTCAGCTAAATAAGTCTTCCCAAAACCACCACCACCCAAAGGTTTCACAGGACGATAACGGTTTCTCAGGATAACCAAAGGAACACCACAATTAGGACAAAACTTTGTCGTATCTGGTACGGGTGGATTATGACAGTCTGGGTTCAGACAACATATCTGATTCATTGTTTGGGGTAGATACTTTGATATTTATAATATATACAATAATATACTCGCTAATTTCATAACACTGATGTTTTATTTCTTAGCGTCTTAACGTCAGCACCTTAACAATTTTTAACTTAAAAATCCCAAAAAAGTTTCAACACCCTTTTTTAGCCCAAAATTATTGAGAATGGTTGCGAATGACTTAACGTATTTTCAAGGGTCTTGACTTCTGACAGGGTTGTGTTATGATAGTTTTTAGAATAATCCAAGGGATTGGTATTTTCTAAATCAGGATGTCCAGGATTTGAGGATTTTCAGGATGTTATTTGATGATTGTTGGTTATTCTTGAAGGATTTTTTTGTCTGAATCAGGATGTCCAGGATTTAAGGATTTACAGGATGTTATTTGATGATGGTTGGTTACGCACAAGTCATGGAAGAATGAACCGCAAAGAACGCAAAGGACACAAAGGTAAGAGGTTTTAGAGAGATTTTCTGTTTTCATCCTCTACATCCTTAAATGTTGGTTGTCCTGATTTTCACCATCTGCGTCTATCTGCGTCTATCTGCGTTCCGAAAATCTCAACCCAGGCTGTTAAAAACCTTATATATATTGCGCCCACAGATTTCCACTCATAACATAAGTGTACAACTAACCTTGCAGCTTGTCAAGTCGAAAACTAAAAAATATGCGATTGCACAGAGAGCAGGTAGAGGAGGCGATCGCTCATATCCTGTAAATCCTTTAATCCTGTCAATCCCAATTCAAAAAAACCGCGTTTATCTGCGTTGATCTGCGTTTTTTATGCTGAAAATCCTGATTCTAACAATGTATATCGCACATAATAACCACCCCAAACAAACAGGATAATTATTAATGTACCAATACCCAGGAAGTTAGGAGTCCAAAATACAACTTCTATATGATTTAACTCACCTGCTTTGAGTTTCCATACCAGTTGTTTAGCATTCTTTTCTGGTTGGATGATATTTTCAGTTTGTTGAATATTGTTAACTCCCCAAGGTGTTTGTAAGCTAAAATCTAAATCAATTATTGAACTCGTGACATTTAAGTTGTTTCCTTTACTGGTAAGTGCAGCAAGAGAACGCAAATCTAAATCATAGATTAAATGATTTCTCGATAAAAGTAAAAAGTTATTATCCTGTACAATTAAGTTAGATGCTATATTTGGTAATTCTGAATTATTGCCAATTTTATCATTTTTTGGAGCAGTGGGATAGTTGAAAAAAACACTAAATTTTTCTTGTAGTTCCTTTCCACTGGTAAAGGGTATTTTGACAATAATTTCTTCTGGGGAAATGCGTTTTACTGAACCTGATAGTTTTCTAGCACGACGTTCTAAAGTTTTTGACCATTCGGAAATATAATCACCGCTAAAACTGATGACTGTTTCCGGCAATTTAATATGTTGTACTACTTCGCCGTTGTTGGTATGATTAAAGTTAATTCCTAAATCATATTGTACACATCCAGATAATGTTAAAGATGCCAAAATTAGGAAAACGGAAAATAGTTTTTTGGCGGTTTTTAAATTGATAATGTTTTTAAAAACCAATTTTGCTATTTTTATTAATATTAAATGAAATCTGGTTTTTGGCAAATTATCTATATTCATAATATTCAGAAGATGCAAAATATTCATAAACTTGTTTTTTCTAAATTTACCTTTTTACTGTCACCTGTCACCTGTCACCTTTCACCTGTCACCAACTCACACAGTTAACCAAACTAAATAGGAAATTGTTAAAGCGACTGCAATTAAAGCTACCCAAATAAAACGATTATCTTTTGTATTGACTTGACTGAGATCAATATATTCTGGTTCTGCGGTTTTTTGTTTTGTGGTTTTTTTGGGTTTTGCGGTGATGACTGTTTTAGCTTCGTTTTCCCCAATATTGCCAAAATCAGGAATTTCTGTCATCCATTCTTTTGGGCGTTTGAGTTTGGGTGCTTTTAAAATATATACTAATCTTTTGGCTTGTGATCTGGTTTCATAATGGGGATGACGGGTGAGTTGTTGACAAAGTGCGATCGCATCTTCTGAACGTCCCGCAGCTTCATAAGCATTTACCAACCAAATGTCTACTTCACCTCCAAAGCGTGTATTTTTTGCTAATAAGGAACTAGCTTTTTCTAAGTTTTCCACAGATTCCCGATATTGTCCATTTTCAAAAGCTACTTTTCCAGCAATGTAACGATTTTTAGCAATTTCTAAACTTTCTGTAGTCATTAGTCATTAGTCATTAGTCATTAGTTATTAGTCATGAGTCATTAGTTATTGGTTATTGGTTATTGGTTATTAGTTATTAGTTATTAGTCATGAGTCATTAGTTATGAGTCATTAGTTATTGGTTACTCTTCCCAGTCACCAGTCACCAGTCACCAATTACCAATTGCCAATCACCAATCACCAATCACCAGTCCCCAGTCCCCAGCGATGCACTGAGCTTGTCGAAGTGTCCCCAGTCCCCAGTCCCCAGTCACCAATTTATCATTTAACTTGAGAACCTAAAATCATTGTACCAATTCCCACATCTGTAAAAATTTCTAACAATAATGCGTGAGGAATGCGACCATCAATAATGTGTGCAGCTTTGACTCCTTGAGCGAGCGATCGCACACAACAAGTCACTTTAGGAATCATCCCTCCACTAACTATACCATCGTTAATCAATTGACGCGCTTCAGGAATATCTACTTTAGGAATTAAGGTAGATGGGTCTTTGTAATCGGTTAAAATACCCCGTGTATCCGTCAGCAAAATTAACTTTTCTGCTCCTAAAGCAGCTGCTATTTCTCCCGCTACGGTATCAGCATTAATATTATAAGCTTGTCCGTTATCATCAGCAGCGACGCTAGAAACCACGGGAATATAACCATTACTGGCGAGAGTTTCTAAAATCTTGATGTTAACATTACTGACTTCCCCTACAAAACCAATACCTTCATCACCTTGAGGACGAGCAGTAATTAAATTACCATCTTTACCGCACAGTCCTACGGCCATACCCCCAGCTTGGTTAATCAGAGCCACAATTTCTTTATTGACTCGGCCGACTAACACCATTTCTACCACATCCATTGTTGGTGCATCGGTGACACGCAAACCATTCTTAAATTGTGCTTCAATTCCCAGTTTACCCAACCAACTGTTAATTTCTGGACCACCACCATGTACTAAAATTGGTCGCAAGCCTACACAGGATAAAAATACAATGTCACGGATAACTTTATCTTTGAGGCTACCGTCTTTCATGGCCGCACCTCCGTATTTGACAACAACGGTACGACCTGAGAATTTTTGAATGTAGGGTAGTGCTTCGCTGAGAACTTCGACGCGATTAGCTTCCGCTTGCCTGATATACTCGGTATCGTTAATCATTTTGAGAATTGGCTAATTTTCAATTTTGAGGATGCAGGATTTTTACATGATCAAAACATGAAAATACCCTAGCATCACAAAATATCCTCAGATCAATTTTGATGTTGAACATCTTGAGTTTTGAGAACACTAGGTATTGCTGCTAGTATGGTTGCCACAATTTGTTCTGGGGTTTGCTCCTGGGTGATGGTAATATGTAAGTCAGCTTGGGAGTAAAGCGGTTGACGTTGTTGCAGTAGCGATCGCAATTTACTTTCAGGATTAGAATCTTGTAAAAGTGGCCTTGTAGTGTCTTCTAACAACCTATTAAAAATTGTTTCCACGCTGCAATCTAACCAAACTATCAACCCATGATGTAGATAACTCCAGTTTTCTTGTCGCAAGACAATACCCCCACCAGTAGCTATAGTTAATTTAGTATAAGCACAAACTTGAGCTAACACATCACTTTCCAACTGCCGAAACCCAGTTTCACCTTCATCAGTAAATATATCATTAATGGATTTACCAGCAGCTTTAACTATGACATCATCAGTATCTATAAAACCATAACCCAATTCTTGAGCCAGTAACCGCCCAACTGTGGTTTTACCGACACCCATCATCCCAATTAAATACAGGTTGACTCCTCTTAATAAATTACTCATAACTTACTCACCAGTCTGATTCATTTACGCTGAACATTTCTGAGCATTGATTGACAAAGCTCGAACTTTTGACTCCAATTAATAATTTTTACATTTTATAGGAAATAGGCAAAAACCCCTAACTGGTGATAGTTAGGGGATTATTTTTTGTAATGCAAAAAATTACACATATAACGCTTGACAGATTTGGTAGAAAATTAGTAGAAAGTCCAAATAGAGAGTTTTGCACTTTCTACCACCTGTACCTTAAAAACCAGACACAGTAAGGCTTATAAGCTATGGAGTTAAGCGGAATCGAACCGCTGACCTCTTCAATGCCATTGAAGCGCTCTACCAATTGAGCTATAACCCCGTAGGTTGCACTAGCAATTATGCCAGATTATTTCCATTTAGTCAACTGTGTTCGTAAATAATCCCGACCATTGTAGATGCGGCCGGGATAATCAATCACAAAAGACGAGATGAGATGTAAATCCTAGATTCTACCAATGTTATGCAATCCTAAGATAATACCAGCGCCTAGAATATGACCGAAAGCGGCAGTAGCAAGTATAGCAGGTAAACCAAAACCACCAAAGAATTGAGGTGCGGGTGCTGCGGGTTCAGCACTGGGATATTGAATTGTAAATTTACCAAAGGCGATCGCAATAATATTGGCGATAATCATAATGATGCCAACGGTAGGAGACCATTCTAGGGGTGTAGTTACAGCAGCGATTAGAGTAGAAGTCAACATCCGATTTTCTCCTCAGATTACAGAATTAGGGGCTGATAATCTTCATAATTACTAATAAAATTCAACCAATGTCCCAATTTTGCAGCATTATTTAATATTTTTTTGAATTACTTCATAATTGGTAATTGGGGACTGGGGACTGGGAAAGAAAGGGAAGTTAATAACCCAATCACCAGCGATTAAAGATCGCAGATCATTTACACTCAACATAAGACTGATTTATTTTCTAGATTTACTATGTCCTTGAGTCTTGACTCCTTACCACCTGCTTTAGCCAAGATTGTGCAACGCTTTCAACGTGCTTCTGATCCAAAGCGCCGTTATGAACAATTAATCTGGTATGCTCAAAAATTACCAGAGTTTCCCGAAGCTGATAAAATCCCCGAAAATAAAGTCCCTGGTTGTGTCTCTCAGGTATATGTCACAGCTTCACTCAATGATGGCAAGGTGGTTTTTCATGGAGATTCTGATTCTCAACTGACTAAGGGACTGGTAGCACTTTTAATAGAAGGGTTAAACGGATCATCACCTAATGAAATTGTACAACTAACTCCTGATTTTATTCAATCCACAGGGTTAAATGTCAGCCTCACACCTTCCCGCGCTAATGGGTTTTACAACATTTTTAAAACTATGCAGAAAAAAGCATCGGAAATAGGGGTGTAGGGGAGAAAATAACCAATTACCAATTACCAATTACCAATTACCAATCACCAATGACGACTTTATCTACTACTGGTGTATTTGCTGGTGAAGTTAAAGAATTTCCCTGGAATTGGCAAAATCAGCCGTTGCGGGTGGTTTATGAAACCATAGGGGAGGGTTCACCACTTTTATTACTTCCTGCTTTTAGTAGCGTTTCCACACGGGGAGAAGTGGGAGAACTTGCCAAGTTACTCTCTACCCATTTTCAGGTTACTGCTATTGACTGGCCGGGTTTTGGTGAAAGTTCACGCTTGAGTTTAGATTACAATCCCGCCATATATGAGCAATTTTTAGCAGATTTTGTGAAATCTGTTTTTAATACTCCAATTATTGTGGTTGCTGCTGGTCATGCTACTGGTTATGTCTTAAAGCTGGCAGTTAAACAACCAGAAGCTATTTCTAAAATTGTCTTGTTAGCACCGACTTGGCGCGGACCCTTGCCAACAATGGGGGCAAATGCCAATATAGCTGCTATGGTGCGGGGGATGGTGCGATCGCCTATTTTTGGTCAAGCACTCTACAAGCTAAACACTACCCCATCCTTTTTAAGTTGGATGTATCGCCGTCACGTTTTCACCGATACAACTAAACTTACACCCGAATTTATCGCCGAAAAATGGCAAACCACCCAACAACCAAACGCCAGATTTGCATCTGCGGCCTTTGTCACTGGCAACATTGATACTATTCACAGTCAAGCGGAATTTTTATCCTTGGTTGAGTCCGTAAACGTTCCCATCATTGCATTTATAGGCGCGTCTAGTCCACCAAAATCACGGCAAGAAATGGACGCTTTAGCAAAGTTACCAAAAATTACCAGCGTGATTATTCCTGGTACTTTGGGACTTCATGAGGAATATCCAGCAATTGTTTTTGATGCAATACTGCCATTTTTAACCAATATGTGTTAAACAGAGAATGATTCTCAATGACTGTCAGGAGTCAGGAGTCAGAATATTTGGGTTAACTGCTAGATGGCAAACAAGAATTTTTGACATAAGTGTTAAAAAGCTGACTCCTAACTGTTGATAGCCAACGAACCAATCATCAAATTATCTAAAAATTGCCTTAAAATTATGATGACTTCAGAAATAGCAAATACCGTACCCGTAACCGTTTTAACTGGCTATTTAGGTGCGGGAAAAACTACCCTCCTCAACCATATTCTCACCTACCAACATGGTAAAAAAGTAGCAGTTATCGTCAATGAATTTGGGGAAGTAGGCATTGATAATCAATTAGTAATTGATGCAGATGAAGAAATATTTGAAATGAACAATGGCTGTATTTGTTGTACAGTGCGTGGTGATTTAATCCGCATCATTGGTAATTTGATGAAACGCCGGGATAAATTTGATCATTTAGTAATTGAAACCACCGGATTAGCCGATCCTGCACCTGTGATTCAGACATTCTTTGTTGATGAAGATATGCAGAGTCAACTATCACTAGATGCAGTAGTTACAGTGGTAGATGCCAAACATATTTGGCAACATTGGGAAGCAGACGAAGCCCAAGAACAAATTGCTTTTGCTGATGTGATTTTATTAAATAAAACTGATTTAGTCACACCAGAAATTTTAGAGGAATTAGAAAAACGCATTCGTTCAATGAATGCAATGGCGAAAATTTACCGCACCAGAAATTCTGAATTATCAATGGATGCTTTATTGGGGGTAAATGCCTTTGATTTAGAACGCGCTTTAGAAATTGATCCTAACTTTTTAGGTGAAGATGCCCATGAACATGATGAAAGTGTTTATTCTATAGCTTTAGTAGAATCAGGTGCAATAGATGGGGAAAAATTAAATGCTTGGATGTCAGAACTACTCAGCACCAAAGGAACTGATATTTTCCGCATGAAAGGCATTTTAAACATTGCTGGTGAAGATAACCGCTTTGTTTTCCAAGGTGTACACATGATTTTTGATGGTAAAGCCGATAGACCTTGGAAAGAGAATGAAACCAGAAAAAATGAACTTGTTTTTATTGGACGTAATTTAGATGAAGCCAAGTTAAAACAAGATTTTCTGGCTTGTATTGTTTAGGAAGTCAGGATTTGTAGAAAGTCAGGATTCGTAGGGGTTTAGCAGTGCTAAACCCTGATAATAGAGATGGTGAGAAAAAGACTTTTCCCAATCACCAATCACCAGTCACCAATTACCTAATATATGAACTTCACAATTAACAAACCTCAAGAATTTACAACCTACTATTCAGGTCATCTTGCAGATTATATCACCTCTCTAAATTGGTCATCCACAGGTGAAAAACTGGCTGTAATATCTGCTGCGGGAGAAGTTGTCATCTGGGAAAATTGCGAAATTACTCACTTACAAACAACTACAGGTAAATCAATAGACTGTGTAGCTTTTTCCGCTGATGGTAAATATTTAGCTGTGGGTGGACAAGATGGAAAAGTAAAGATTTGGCGAGAAAATCAATTAATTAAAACCTTAGAAAATGCCCCTGCTTGGGTTGATAAATTGGCTTGGAATCATACTAATAATCTATTAGCTTTTAGTTTAGGGCGTTATGTTCAAGTATGGGATGCAGAAACAGAAAAAATTGTTGTCACTCTTAACTTTGAAAATTCATCAATTTTAGGAATTGATTGGCGTAAAGATGGAAAATATTTAGCTATTGGTGGTTATCAAGGTTTGAAAATTTGGAATAGTGAAGATTGGGATGATGAACCTTATATTTTAGCTATGGGTACAGTTAGTGTAGCAATGGCTTGGTCACCTAATGGTAAATATTTAGCGTCAGGAAATATGGATCGTAGCGTCACCGTTTTAGAATGGGAAAATCCTGATCCTTGGGTCATGCGTGGTTTTCCAGGCAAAATTCGTCAGTTAGCTTGGTCAGAAATTACAACTGCTACAGGTGCACCGCTTTTAGCTTCTTCCAGTGTGGAAGGTGTGGTAGTTTGGGAAAAATCAGCGGATGAATCTTTAGGTTGGGAAGCGCGAATTTTAACCAATCATGTGGATATAATTAATGCGA
The DNA here is from genome assembly GCF_014299995.1 of Sphaerospermopsis sp. LEGE 00249. NCBI lineage: Bacteria > Bacillati > Cyanobacteriota > Cyanophyceae > Nostocales > Aphanizomenonaceae > Sphaerospermopsis > Sphaerospermopsis sp. LEGE 00249. Next base: position 28,046 of record NZ_JACJUZ010000043.1, read on the forward strand.
TCGCCTATGCACCCCAAAGTTTAAACCAAAGTTTAATGCTTGCTTCTGCTGGTGCTGATGGGTGGTTATGTTTATGGAACGATAATTTTGAAGTATCGCAAATTCTCACAGGTGTACGTGGTGGTTTTTCTACTTTAGCTTGGCATCCCCAAGGTAAATTTTTAGCTGCAGGTGGGGAACAAGGAGAGCTACTAATTTGGTCAAAAACTAATGACTAATGTTGAATAATTGGTTATGCTGTATCAGCAGCCTTTAAAGGTGAACTATGAACATAACTAAAAACATAACTAAACTGATTTTTCTGGCTTGTCATCTGTTTTTAGCATCTTTGTTTTTGGTAGTAAGTCCAGCACAAGCATCTACTAGATGGAAGACTGTAGCTACTTCTGATCAGATTGTAGCCGCATCTGTACAACCAATTCCCGAATTAACAAAACCCATTTTCAAACAACAAAACCAGCAAATTTTAAATAATATTGGTTGCAGTTGTAGTGCTTGTGTTCAATCTAATTTTCATAAGTTGCAAGGTAAATTACCTGGTGCTGACTTTTAATCAAGTTAGCAATTATCAAACAAACTTCCGGCACAGTATTACTCATGTCTGTGCCTTTACTACTTGATTAATTTAGCTCTTAAAACACCACAATATTTTTTGGAGCATCCCAACTTTGAAAAAATAACCCCAGCAACACTAAAAAATCTCTTAAAATCTCTTAAAATCTCTTACCTTTGTGTCCTTTGCGCCCTTTACGGTTCAATCATATCAGGATATGGGAGTGTTTTATTTCCTTAGATAAACATAAATTTACACATTGGGAATGCTCCCTATTTTTTGATTTAAATTTAATGTAGAAATAGCAGTTATTTATGACAAAAAAAATCATATACAAGAATTTATTAAATATTGCCTTATTGGTGATTTCCCTGGGATTTTCTGGTTGCAACAATCGCAATTTCAATACCAGATATATTCAGTATAATCAGACGCAAAATATTAACAAAAATCTTCCTCAAGTAGTAGCAACTACCAGTATATTATGTGATTTAACTAAACAAGTTGCGGGAGAAACAATAAACTTAACTTGTTTAATTCCTCCTGGTTTAAATCCAAGTATTTATGAACCGATACCAGAAGATATCCAAGCCATTGAACAAGCGAAACTTATTTTATATCATGGTTATAATTTTGAACCTAGTTTAATTAAAACTATTCAAAATGCTCAAAATAATGCACCCAAAATAGCAGTTGCTCAACGTGCTGTCACCACACCTGAAAGATTACGTAAAAATGGTAAAAGTTTCACTGAACCACATATTTGGCATGATGTGAAAAATACTATTAAAATGGCAGAAGTAGTTAATAGTAATTTAAGTAAAATATTACCTCAACATCAAAAAGAATATAGTAGCAATACCAGTAAATTAACCCAAGAATTAAACAAACTAAACAACTGGGTTCAGTCCACACTTGACACTATTCCTGATAAAAATCGCAAATTGCTAACAACCCACGAAGCCATGATTTATTATGTCAAAGCTTATGGTTTTCCCTATAAAGGTAGTTTAGCAGATATTAGGAATGAAGATAATTTAACAGATACAAAAGTGAAAAATTTAGCCCAATATATTCAAAAAACAAAAGCACCAACAGTTTTTGCAGATACAACAATTAATCTTATGTCACTTCAACCTATTACCAGCAAAGCAAATGTGAAACTTTTTGATAGACAACTTTATATTGATGGACTAGGTAAACCTGGTAGTGATGGAGAAACCTATCAAAAAATGATAGATGCAAATACCCGCAGTATTGTTGAAGGTTTGGGAGGTACTTATTTAAAATTTAAGCCGAATATTGGTAAGTAAATTGGTGACTGGTGACTGGTGACTGGTGACTGGTGACTGGTGACTGGTGACTGGTGACTGGTGACTGGTGACTGGTGACTGGTGACTGGATAATCAATTTTATGTTTCCTAATCAACTATCAACTATAACCTTTTTCCCAATCACCAATCACCAATCACTAATCAGGGTTTGCTGATAGCGTAGCGTGGCGTTAGCCATATAAATCCGAAAACTTTACAGGTAAAGAATTTTAGCTATTTTGACTTGTACTGAGCGACTTGTACTGAGCGCAGTCGAAGTAAGTCGAAGTAAGTCGAAGTGCTTTCAAAAAGTGCCAGCTTTTATGAGGTGGCAACTGAAAAACCTTGCACTTAATTCCTACTTAAAGAAAAAGTCGTTCCTATCCAACTCTTGAAACTGTCACCGTGGCGTAGCACCTGTCACCTGTCATCTAGCTTTCACAGATAACTTTTTCAGCAAACCCTAATCACCTAAACTCCCGCAGTAGTTTTTACCCTTTCTCTTTTTCCTTTTGCCACTAACCATTTACCACCAGAAGGGGCTGAAGTGACACCACGACGCACGGGTTTAACAGGAATGTTGTTCACTAATTCAAAATCTAATTGTGAAAGAATTGTGGCTAAAACTAGCTTCATTTCAAATAGTGCAAATGACATTCCTAAACATTTACGATTTCCACCACCAAAGGGTAAATATTCATAGGGTGCAAATTGTTTTTCTAAAAATCTTTCTGGTTTAAATTTCTCTGGTTCGGGATATAAATCTGGGCGGCGATGGGTTGAATATATGCAGCCTACTAACCATGAACCTGGGGGAAATTCATAACCCATGATTTCTATTGGTGATTTAACAATTCTCGGTAAGGTAATCATGGCAATGGGATAAATGCGGAGAGTTTCGTTACAAACTGCCGTTAAATAAGGTAGGCGAAAAATTTCGTTTTTATCTGTATTTTCATCTATGTTATTTAACTCTTGTAACAGGTTTTCTCGCACTTCTGGTAAATGATGAATCCAATATAATGCCCATGTAATTGCGGAAGCTGTGGTTTCATGACCTGCTACTAACAAAGTCATTAATTCATCTCGCAATTCTACATCGGTCATGGCTTCACCATTTTCATCTCGCGCTGACATCATCAAAGAAAGAATATCAGTTCGATTTGGATCAGGATGATCTCTGCGTTCTTGAATTTCTGCATATAATAATTGATCAATTTTTTCCCTTTGTCGTACAAAATAACCCCAGGGACTCCATTCTCCTAAATCTACTTGTAGTGCTGGGAAAAAATTAACGGCTGCTCGTAGGGGAGTATCACCGAAATTCAAAAGTGAACAAAGCAGCTTTTCTAATTCTCTAAATCTTTCACCTTCACAGATACCAAATACTGTATGTAAAATAACTTTTAGAGAAATTTCTTGGATTGATTCTCTGACAGAAAATGGTGTACCTATTTGCCATTTGTTGATCACTTCTTTGGTAATATCAGTGATAGTTTTACCATAGGCTTTCATGCGATCGCCATAAAATGGTGGTGTTAATAATCGCCGTTGACGTTGGTGTTCTGTTCCACTCAGCAACAATAAAGATTTTTCACCCAAAAAAGATTTTAAAAGTTGTGAACCTCTAGCATCTAATTTTTCTAGAGAAGCTGCAAAAAGTTCTTGAATTGCTTGGGGATGACTAATAAATATAATTGGTTCTTTACCAAGAATATATGTCTGGAAAAAATCACCATAATCTTTGGCATTTTTTTCCATAAATCCCCAAGGGTTGAATAACCATTGGAAGCGTTGGATAAATTGGGGAGTTGTCAGAGTAGGTAAGCTGGGCATAATACAAAAGATTAAAAATGATTTCTTACTAGATTAACAAATATAACCATAAATGCCAAATATGTATAAAAAATCTATCTTGAGGTTATTTCCACCTATTTATATTGATGAGTTTGAATAGTTTTAATGTCAGGAGTCAGAATTCAGGATTCAGAAGTTATTAATGTTGACTTTTGACTTAATTTATCTCCCCATCTCCGTCATCTCCTCTGTTACCTGATCCTTCCTATTCTCTCCTATGTATTGTTACCCAATGAGAACCAATTTGTATTTTTCTTTCTTCCATTATTTGTTTAAATAAATCTGTAGTTAATGCTGCTTCTACAGGTAAAACTCCGGGGTGTTTCAATTTACCTTCTAATAATAATTTGGCAATACTACCAGTACCAACACCAGAAGCAATGGCTGTATTTTCATGGAGTAATGTAGAAACATAAGCTGCTGTTTTACTATCTTTTTTTCCTGTGACTTCTGCGCGTACTGCTACACCAATTCCAGTAAAGATATTAGTAAAATCGGTCATGCGATGACTAACATGAGATAAAAATTCAATGGTTTCTTTCTTCTGTATTAACCATTTAGGAAAAATATGGGCGGTTATCCAAGTGAGATGGTTATAAAAATCAGGAACTGAACCAAATTTAGTAATTACAGTTTTGACATTGGGGAAAGAATGGGGTAAGGTGATAGTTTCTGGCATATCAAACCAGTAAACTCCATTGCGTTTGTAGGGTAGGGAAAAATTTATTTCTTCTCTATCAGTATAGGGTTGAATTAACTCCCATTTGCCATTAATCCAAGCATTAAAAGAATGTTGTAAACCTAAAAAAGTGGTTCGCATGACTGTAACACCAGCACCACCAGAACCGGATACTAAATAACTTAAATGTATTTTTTCTGGTAAATCAAATTGTTCGATTCCTTGACGGACTAAACTGTTAGAAATACCGGGGAAAATACCCGTGTTAATAATTGCAGTGACACCAGCATTAACAGCTTTTTCATGTAATTTTAGGGCTTTTTGGGTGTAGGAACGGTGATCACTAACATCAAGATAATTGACACCTTGATCAATGCAAATTTCTAAAACTTGGGTGTCTCGATAGTGAAATGGTCCTGCACAGTGGATGACAAGGTGAGAGTTAGCGATCGCCTCTTGTAATTTTTCCACCTCACTCAAATCTAAAATCAGAAATTGCTCTCTTCCTCCCGAAGACAAGCTGACACCCTTTCCCGTCTCTGGGGAACGTCCAGTGATGGTAATATTTGCCTGGGTGTGGCTGAGAATATCATTAGCAACTGCGCTACCAATGCGTCCCCTTCCACCTAGTATTAATACATGATCTGTCATGATTACAGTTTAGACAACATTATGACAACATTATTTTTATTTCACCAGATTTGTGTCCCCTTTGTCATCAGTTGTAAGTATGATAAGAATATTAGGGTTCAGAAATGCTAAACCCCTAACCCAAGGAAATATTCATGCTTTTCATGAGGTGATTTCCTGAATGTTCTTTTCTATATTATGGTGGGTTTTGTCATTTTCTGCCATTGGTAGAAAAAACTATTCGTGATAGTTGGTGATGGTTGGGTGATGTTGGTTTGCGCTGCAATTAACCCAACCTACTCACTACAGGAATCCTTTTTAAGGAGAAAACCAATTCTCTAATTTTAACTCGGAAATTCGGCTATAATGACGAGTGTTGTTAGTGACTAAAATATAGTTTCTAGTTAATGCAACACTAGCAATTAATAAATCAAAATCGGCTACTTGTTGTCCTATTTTTCTCAGTTCGGCTTTTAATTCACCAAACTTCTTGACTGCATTATTATCTAAAGTTATCACTGCAATATTTTGAATAAAGTTTTCTGCACGAGTTAAATTTTCTGCTACTTTTTGAGAATTGTAAGCACCAAAATATAATTCAGCAACGGTGATGTTACAAATACAAATATTTTCCCATCCTATTGTTTGAATTTTATTTGTAACTGAAGTAATATTTTTTAACCAGTAAATGCAGGTATCTGTATCTAATAAGTAAATCATAAGCTAATATCAGAGTGGGAAATAGTACGACTGTCATAAATTTCTTTAACGATTTCTTCTGCTGTGCGTTCATCTTCCCAAGCACCATATTTTTCTATAAATGTGTTTAATGGATGTGGTTGTGATGTGGTTATATTTTCTGGTTTTGGTTGTGGATAATGTTTTTTTAATATCTGAATAAAATCAAGGAGTAAGATTTGTGCTTCTTCGGGTAAGCTGTTAATTTCTTGAGATATTTCTGCAAGTTTGATATCCATAATTACTACCTGTTTTGAATTGTTTTATTACTATAATACTGCTTACCGGATATCTTCCCGGTCTTGTGCTGTAATTTTTTAACTATATTTATCTTCTAAATAATCAATATAACTCTCTTTTGTATTTTCTTTTCCTTGCGTTAACCCAACCTACTCACTAGATATTAGTCTACTTATATTCTAAAAATTCATCTACGGTAATTCCTGCTTGTCTAATTAAACTTCTCAATAAACCTGGTGCTAGTTCTTTATGGTTAGGAACTGATAAAATAGGTTTTGATTCGTGCCAAAGTATGATATGACTTCCGGTTTGATGGTCTACAACATAGCCCAGTTTTTCAAAGATTTTGACTGCTTGTTTACCGGAGATATTTGATAAACGTCCCATTTATACTAATACTTCTCCTACAAAAGATTGAGATTCTTTTGGTACATAGGGTTTACCATGTTTTTCTAATACATGAAGATAGCCTTTTATAGCATCTTTGATATTTGTAATTGCTTCATCTAAGGTTTTACCTTGACTGACGCAACCAGGAAGTTCTGGTACTTCAGCAATGTAACCTTCGTATTCTGAATCATAGGTGAATATTACTTGAAATTTCATAGCGATTTTTTTGGGAGGGCTTTTTTAAATTTAATTTATAAGTTGGTTTTCCTTGCGTCAACCCAAGCTACATCTTAAATCTACTTTTTTATATTATGGTGGTTTTTGTCATTTTCTGCCATTGGTAGAAAAAACTATTCGTGATGGTTGGGTGGTTTGGGTGATGTTGGGTTTTCGGTTCATCAGTACATAGTATGCTAAACTAATATTTAAACTTCCAAGTAAGCAAACATCTTAATCGGAAATTATCAAAATTTCTAAATCCATAAGCAGAACGTTTAATCAACTTGAGTTTGTTGTTAATACCCTCAACAACACCGCTAGTTGTACGATTATCAAAATAGGCAATAATTTCATCTAACCAACGAACAATAGTGTTATGGCTAGTGGGATAATGTTTTCTAGCTCTCAGCAACCATATACTAAGTTTATATAAACCCTTTAACCCATCCTTAGTTTTATTAAAAATTCCCCGGATTTTCTCCTTTAATTCATACATTATTTTCAGAGATGGTGAAACTCGCTTTACTTGATTGAGCTTGATTTTTTGCTCATCATTTAGGTCTTCACCGTTCTTCAATAACACATATTTACTTTTATTTAACCTCTCTAATATTTTCTTTTTCTCTACTTTCTCTTGTTCATTTTTTGAACTTTTAATGGCATTCTCCACATTTCTTTTCTCTCTTTTTATGGCTATATCTAATTCTTTGTTTATTTGTACCATTATCGGTTCAGAAATCAAAAAAACACGACCTGCTTTAATTTTGGAAAATGATGTTTCTAATCAATATAGTCCTATAACTATTGTTGCTGCTATTACTTCTCAATTTACAGAACCTTTGTATCCTACTGAAGTGCTAATTAAAGCACCAGAAGGAGGTTTGCAAATTGATTCTGTTGCGCTGCTTAATCAAATTCGTTCTATTGATAAACCAAGATTAATTAAATGTTTGGGTGTTCTGGATGCAGTGAAAATAGAAGAGGTAGATAGAGCAATTCAGATTAGTTTGGGTTTAGTAAACCTAACATAAATTAATTCCTCAAATCAACCTATTCACTTAACTTACTTTCCTACTAAAAATGTTGGGTTTCCTTGTATCAACCTAACCTACAGACTACTTTTTAAGACCTTTAATAAATTCTGTTCTCGCATCAATAATGGAAGGTATTAAAACACAAGTTACTAACAAATCTATATCTAAATCTGGCAATAATTCGCTTTTATTAATTTGCTCATAATTACCATTTTTCAGATGATAGAGAAATAATTGATCATTTTCCCAAAACCAAACTTCAGTAATATTAAACCGTTTATATTTTTCCAGTTTATCAATACTACCACTGGTAATATTAACCTCAATTGCTAAATCTGGATTTGCTTTTTTTTCACCTATATAATAAGATTCATCAGGTTCAAAGGAAGCATTATTTTCTTTTGCGCGACGAGTAGCACTACCTACAGGGATAAAGTTTATCCCTTTTTCACAAAAGTATAATTCTAGTAAAAAACCAAGAATGGTTTTAATCATTTCGTGTTGTTCACCAAGTGTCATAAATTCGATGCACCCATCAAGATAAGTTATCCGCAAGTTTCCTGCATCTGCGGTTAAGGTTTCTATGATTTCAAATTCCTTCCAGGTGTAATAACCAGGTAGAAGAAATCGCTGTTCGGAAATTGTGGTGGTTTTGTCTAAGGTTTGGATAGTCATAGTAAATTTATGTTTATGACTTTAATTTTGATTATAACTTATAATTTTGGTGGTTTTTATTATTTTCTGTTATTGGTAAAAAATCTTGTGTCAACCTAACTTACTTACTTTAGTTGTAATAAAAACAATTAACTTATCCATATAAAACATGAAAATAATTGCTATAATAAAAATATCAATCAGATTTATTAACTGTAATGACTATCAAAGAATTACTGTTACAAGAAATTGACAACACACCCAGCGAACTTTTAGAAGATGTGCTTGGTTTTTTGCAATCACTCAAAACAGCACCACAAAAACCCCCAGTTTCCTATCAAGAATTGTTAGAAAGAATAGATTACTTAGAAACAATAGTAGGTATTCGTAAAGGATTAGATGAATTTGAGCGCGGTGAAGGGATTCCTGCGAATCAAGCTTTGGCAACTCTACAACAAAAATATAACATTCCTCCTCGCTCATGAATTATCAAGTTATTATTCAACCTACTGCATTTCAAGAAATTGAAAACTCCTATCGTTGGATGTGTGATAATTTGAGTGCTGAAGTACCAAATAATTGGTATTATCAACTTGAAGATGCTACTTCATTAATTTTTGCTGTTTCATGATTTTTCTGTTGTTGACTAAATTCTTCAAACAAGGTAAAAAATCTATCTACTGCGCTTTTTTCATCGGCTGAATGGAAAAGCAAAATACTTGACCATAATTGACCTGTTTCTACATTAAATTTCTGTCTTATCCATTGTAAAAAATCTTGAAATTCGGTTTCTTCTGCTGTTAAGGGAATACCAATTTCTCGACGAGCAAAATAGTAGCCGTCTAAAAAAGATTGGAGGCTAAAAATAGAGTTTTTACCTAAATACATTGCAGGTCTTTTTTTAATTTTTTGCAGTAATTTGTAGAGATTATCCATATTTAACTCCCTAATTTTCTAGGTTAAAAGTATGTTTCTGTGATTTGAAACTCTAATCCTGCATCTAAAATAGGTGAATAGAGATTCTGTATCCAGTCTAATCGCGTAATTCCTTGATGGTGGATGTTATCAACAACAATTTCCACCCCATTGATCTCAATTATAACACCTTCATGATGACCAGTAGTAGCAATCAATTCTCCAATACTATCATCATAAATTCTGCCATAAATGGGATCTTGAGAATTTGTATCTAGTTTAATATGTTTGCCATGAATACCTTGTCTAATTAAAAATTCTTTGATTGCTCTAGTGCAGGGGATACAATCAAATATTCCGTAACTTCTGGCAATTGCTATAATTTGTTGATAAATTATGTCCTCTTGATGCAAATTTGCTCCCGGTGCTAAATTTTAATAATTCTAGTATAAATTTTATTCTATCCTTGCACTGCTTGACGAATATCTTCCCAATCTTGTGCTGTGATTTCTGTTGCATTTCCTGAGTTTAATCCTTCTAAAAGCAGGGTTTGTAGTTGTTCTTTTGCTGTGGAGTTTTTGGTCTTGTCGCACTAATTCCCGAAAATATTCACGCTTCGCTGCTGTAACCTCCTTGCGCTACTTTTCTATATAATCGCGCATGGTGTCAGGTAAGGAAATATTCATACTTTTCATAATGTGACTTCTTGAATATACTTTTTTATATTATGGCGGTTTTTGTCATTTTCTGCCATTGGTAGAAAAAACTATTCGTGATGGTTGGGTGGTTTGGGTGATGTTGGGTTTATTTGTGTCAAACTAAACTACTACTATTTAATGAACCACGAAGACACGAAGTACACGAAGGAAAAAAAGAAGAGAGGAAGAGATTTGATTTTTATATCATTATTGTTGGGTTTCCTTGTGTCAACCCAACCTACTCACTTACTTTAATGCCTAAACTTTGGAGATAAAAAAGTTATTTAACGTCTACGTTTAATACATTTATTTACTTTGTGAGATGCAAGTTTTGTACGTTTAATTTTAGTACCACAGTAAGGACATTGTACTAGTTTTGAAAAAGAATGAGTTTTTGTTGATGGTGATAATGAAGGAGTAGTTTTAATCTGGGTCTTTTTTTGTGATGATAGTGAAGAAATGCTTTTAATCTTGATTGTTGAAGAAGTAGATGCAGTTGGATTAAAAATCCTGTGAATATTAATTTTTGAAAGAATGAAATTAACAAAATCTTCTGTAGAAATAGATTGAGTACCAAAAATTAAATGATTTCCATCAAAACCTGAATAATATCCTTCATATTCGTCACCTGAGTAATTAGCTACAGACTGTCTCACCTGAATTTTTAGTTCTTGTTTTAATTCTGCTAATGTTGCAAGTTTTCCTGCTTCTGCATTATCTATGAATTTTAACAAACTCGATTGACAACGTAGAATTGCTTTACTAATTAAAAAAATATTACTACCAAATTGTATTCTCCAATCACTTGGGATAAGTTTTGATGTCTCATTTTTACCTAATGCAGCTAACATTGCGTATCTTGTACCAACAGGATCATCAATACGTTTAAAATGATTTGGAGCGTGTACTGGATGTCCAGAAGGATGTTTATACCAATAAGCAGATTTCTTGATGATTTCCTCAGCTAAAGAACGATTTACTGAATTATTTTGTACTAAATTGATGATTTTTTCTCGTTCTTGCATATATAAGTTTTGTTCTTCCATAAACAAATACCTCACTTTATGTTTACTCTTTTATAGTTTTCAGGTTTCTAGCATAAGCTTTTTGTCCGTTACCACCCTTAAAATAAACTATACCGTCTTCACTAATTGAAGAAATAATTAATATTTTCTCAGGGTTATTAATATGAAATACTTTACTTCCATGTTTTAAATTTTCTGTTTCGATAGTGTTAAGATTGAGTATAGTCATAGTTGATTCGATCACTGCATCTACAACAAACCTTTTTTCATAAGATACATCAATGCCGAACTGAGATAAAAAATTAATTTGTTTTTCTGTAGGAAACCGATCATCAAAATTATCAAAAACTAAATCGATATAATTTTGTATAACAATATAAGCTACTCCTTTTGGATAATTTTTAATGTCAATCCCTAAATATTTGGCAAATTCTACCTCTTTATCATCTACACGTGGAATTTTATTAAAGTAGTCAGAACGTAGAAATTCAGCTACACTATCAGATATCTCAAATTTTTTTACAATCATCTATTTGTACCATTTATATACAACACAATTACCTCTAGCTTCAATTTCAACGTTGTTAGTGTTAAAGTTTTGTTTAACATTGTTAACAAATTCTTGAGCAGCTTCCTCAGATTTATAGGCACATACAACTTCTTCTTTGACTATTTTTTTGGAAGTAGATGTAATTTCTGGGCTAACTGGAGAGGATTCGACTTTAGGCTCAACTGGTGTTACATTTTCTGTTGGAGGTTGTACAGGTTCTACAGGTTCTACAGGTTCTACAGATTGATTAGGTGGATTTTGTTGTGAACAAGAAATAGAGATAAAAACAATCAAAATTGATAGTACAAGTAAATTTCCAAGAGTAAGTTTCATATTTACCCTTTTTATAGATATTAAGATAATTACATATATAGCTGAATTTAGAGGTAATAACAACGGCAAATTTACACAATGTGATGCTAATTTACATACGTACATTTACTGTCATAAAACTTAATTACTCATATAAAAATCACCATTATTAGCCTGTGGAGTGCGTTAGTTTTAATTTGCGTTGGAATAAGTAGCTTTTTTGACTATATCCTTAAACAACAATACTGGTGACTACATATAAGAGATATGTTAATTTAAGCAGATTAATTATGTCGCTCTACTGATAAAAATGCTGATTAAATATGTCCAACGTTTTAATCTAATTCTATTACTGTTAATTATTAACTACGGCTGTTCTAATCCAAATTCGGAATTTGATAATAGACTCAATGAACTTTTGAATAGTAGCAAAAGTAATGAAATAAATACAAGACACAAGAAAATTTTTAATGAACTATATGGTTGGGATAAAGCCAGACAAGAAGGTATAGAATACTGCAAATTATTAACTAAAGGCTTAGATAAAGAAGAGATACGGAAAAATCAATCTCTAGCTGGTGTAGAACTAATCACTCAAGGTAAGCTTACAGCTGAACAATCAGCAGATATAGATCTTGTAAATATTAAGATACAACTGGCAGCAGAAAAAGCATATTGTCCAGAACATAAAGACTCTTGAGAAATCATGACATAATAGTATTAATTGTTAGCATTAAATCTTGTTTTATATTCTTGCATTATACGCTTAAAACTATCAGCATTAGCATTTGTTGGATAGTTTATAAAATTACTGAACGCATCAATTAGACTCTCAACTATATCATCAGATATTGTTGTTGGATTTTCCATAATTTTTTGTATAGATTTATGTTTCATATTTTCTCTAACTATATCAGGCGTATTGGCTTGATAACTAATCATTATGTTTTCAATCTCGTGATAACACTTATCAGATGGATCAAGTTTATATAAGTCTATAAGGATCGTAAGTTTTTCAAAGTCGTTCATACAGTTTTCTTGTTTTAAATCATGAATATCTGAATATTAATATTCTAATTATTTTAATTTAAAATATCAAATTTAATAATTAATTTATGTTTAATAATTATTCTATTCCTAATACAAGATTAGCTATTTTTGATTAATCTATTAAGCTAATCATATATATACCTTAATCAAAACTGCAAATGTACGCAATAAACACCAAATCATCCGCGTTCATCTGCGTACATCTGCGTTCTAATTAATGCACCAACTCAATAGCCCGCTTCGTCAACGCTTCCGCAGTCAACCCATTAAACGCCATCAACTCACCCGCACTGGCGGTAGTTTCCCCACGCTTCCAAGCGAAAATATTCCGCTTACTGGTACTGCGTAACATAAAACAATTAATTGTTATTTAAACTCAGATAGCGACGCAAAATATTTTGACCTTGTTCTAGTAATTCTGTTTCTAATTCTCCTAATTTTTGAGTCAAACGAACTTTGTCAAAAGTCATCGGTTCAACACATATCAAAAGACTATCTACAGAAAGTCCGTTTTGTGCTGATGCTGGTACTTCCACTACTGCTGGTGAAATACGGGAGTTATTAAATTTTGCAGAAGTAAAAGGTAAAACTGTGACTTTGGTACGTTGGTTATTAAACAAAGTTCCAGAAATTATCAGTGCTGGCCGAGTTTTTTGAATTTCTGTACCTACCGATGGGTCAAATGTTACGATCCAGATGCTTCCCATTCGGTAATCGCTATGTTTTGCCATTCACTTTCCCAACCTAATTCTAATTCATCAATTACAGCGCAAGCAGCCGCTAGTGCTTCATCTTGTCTTTGTTTTTGCCATTGTTTCAATAGACTTTCAATTAATGCACTACGGTTATCAACTTTTTGGTCAATGTAATTGAGTAAGTCATCTGGCAATGAAATTGAGATTTTAGCCATATCTTACCTCTAGTCATACCATTGGTAGCATAACAGATTTTAATATTTTTAGTCTAGTAATTCTGTCAAAATTTTTCTATTAGGTAATTAATTGGATAACTTGGGAATTTGATTTATTATACTGTTGAGTTTTATAACAGATAAAAACAGCAAATGTACGCAACAAACGCCAAATCATTTGCGTACATCTGCGTTCTAATTAATGCACCAACTCAATAGCCCGCTTCGTCAACGCTTCCGCAGTCAACCCATTAAACGCCATCAACTCACCCGCACTTGCGGTAGTTTCCCCACGCTTCCAAGCGAAAATATCCCGCTTGCTGGTACTGCGTAACATAATAGGTTCTAACATCGCACCAGCACAACCCACCAGTTAACCCATAACTTAAAAAGCTGTTATTCAGTTTAAAAAAATTCTTACCTTGGGGTCGGGAACTCTAAATTGTAAGCAAGCCTATTTATCGTTATTCACGTTTTGCAGACCGCATCCAATTTTATGCTCCAAGGAGTACCCAAGGCTCACACTATATATATTACACCAAATCAGTTTGTAGGATGGGTAGAGCGACAGCGAAACCCATCACAATTTTTAGGATGTTGGGTTAGTTTACGGCAAGTTGATCCACGTCTACATCCCTTAACCCAACCTTACTTACTACTTAATACTTATTTCTTCAAAATTTAAGATTATTTTAATTACAATATTTTCAAATTCTCTATTAATTTGTTCAAGTTTTGGTAAATCTTTCTCTGGTAAATTTCTAAATTTATGAACAATTAAACTTCTGACAGAGTATAAAGCTAAAGGCAAACTATTTTTGTTATCACTATTAAATGCTGTAAGTCAGAAGTGTTGAATGTTAAGAAATCTGTGATAAAAATAGCCCAAAATATATTAAAATTTGAGCAAGCTATATCAAAATATTGATTTGATCATGATTATAAATTCATTTCCCAAGATTGTCAAAGACA
>NZ_JACJUZ010000044.1:0-42198 GCF_014299995.1 Sphaerospermopsis sp. LEGE 00249
CCAGTCCCCAGTCCCTAATCACATTCCTTTACACTCAAACAAATGTAACCCCAAGCGTTGAGATAGTTCCTCACACACCTTCACCCCCCGCACACTGTTAGCACGCCCATCTAGCAGGGGTGAAAACACTCCAATTCCCATCTGACCAGGAACAACGGCGATAATTCCGCCAGAAACGCCGCTTTTCGCTGGAATTCCTACTTTATACGCCCATTCACCTGCAAAGTTATACATCCCACAGGTATACATCACACTCAATATATCTTTGATATAACAACTGTCTACCGCTTTTTCCTTGGTAATCGGGTTCACTCCTTTATTAGCGAGAGTAGCAGCCATCACCGCCAAATCTCGACAATTTACCATCACAGAACATTGTTGAAAATATAAATCTAGTGCTTCTTCAATATTTTGGTCAATCATGCCAAAATTTAGCATAAGATGGGCAGTAGCGCGGTTGCGGTGTCCTGTACTGCGTTCGGAAGTAAATACCGAAATATCTACAAATACATCTCGTCCAATATAACGCCTATACATTTCTAATAAGCGATTAAGGCGTTCTGTTGCTCCATTACCTTTAATTAAACTGGTAGTGGCTATAGCTCCTGCGTTTACCATCGGGTTATAGGGTCGCTTTGATTGTTCATCAAGAATAATCGCGTTAAATGCGTCTCCAGTCGGTTCTACTCCTACCCTAGTTAACACATAATCCCGTCCATGATCTTCTAAAGCTTGTCCATAAATAAACACCTTGGAAATCGACTGGATAGTAAATAGCTGTTGATAATCACCAACTTCATAAATCTGACCATCTACAGTAGCAATACAGATGCTAAATAAGTTGGGGTTTACTTTTGCTAGTTCGGGAATGTAGTTTGCGACTGTACCCTCTTGCAGTGATTTGTACTGGGAATGCAAATCCTTGAGAACTTCTAAAAATGGTGATGAACCTGTTTCTCGATCTTGTGAGTTTGCCATAAGGCTGATAACTTGCAAATAAATATGGTAGTTGATTGATTAGTTGTGTTTATCTGCTAAAAGTAGTTTTTTATACTTAAAAAAGTCTACTTTACAAACTGACAACCTTTTCTCTATTTTCCCATCATTACTTTTTTTGATGAAACCAATGCTTATTACTAAAAATAGATATTTGTCAACCTGAAAATTACTTAACAATCAATTTTAAACAAATACTATATTTACCAATATTTTTAAATAGCCTTTGTATTATATTTTATTCGACTCTGAAAATAATCTGAAAATAAAAAACGTATTTTTTTCAGAAAAATCATTGATTATTCATAGTTTTTTTGGTTAATTTCTTCAAATCGAGCAAATATCAATTATAAATATAAATACTGATAATTAAGATATTAAGTTCTAATAAATACTAAAAATATTGAAAATTTGAGTTATATATGTTACTATGATTACAAAGCTGATATCAAACAATCAAGGTATTAAGAACTTGAGCGAAAATCAACTTCATATTTCATGTTCATAAAAAATTATTCATATCCCGAAAAAAAATGTTACAAATCCAAAAACCTGATTTGCAAAAGGTTTTGACTGATCAAACCCAATAAGAATTGAGGAAACCAGCGCAAGACTTACGCTAAAACCCTGATCCCCAAGCCCAAAAGTTCATGTTACTCTGTTGCAGTTATAAACAAAAAGTGAAAGCGGAACGAGTTCGAGTTTCAGGTTCATTCACCAACACAGGTGAAAAAGCCATGAACCACAAAACTCGAATTACAAAACTTTAAGTTCTAGAGTCGCTTTAAAATCGGAAGCATGAATCAAAGACATTTGTGGACTACTGTCGCTGTGTTTCTGTCTGTTTTGAGTGTACCCGCAGTGGGTCGTACTCAAACCACCAAGGGAAACTCTCCAACTACCCAAGCATCTGCCGTAGCTGATGCAGTGAAAGTGGGAGAGTACCAATCCCCGACACAGGAAAATACCTTAGATGCTGTGAACACACAAATTCATCCTCACAGCGTTGAAGGTCGTCAAGCGGCAACCCTTTACATCCGAAATATTCCCGTTCTTACCTTTCTGGGTTCTAACCCAGTCAAGAGTGCGGAAACAAAAGTGGGAACAATTGGAAATAGCCAAGGCGTTAAATCTTATATCCCTGCCGCCAGTAACTCAGCTAAGGTAGCCAGTGTAGGAAGTGTGATGGATGTGAGCAAATCTCCTAGCTCCATTATTGCCGATGACCCAGTACACAGAGCCAGTTTAGTAGCCTCCAAAATCAACCAGTTGATGCGGGAGGATGCAGACGCAAGCAAAATTATCGTCAGCTGGAAAACAGGGGAAAAATCTCCAGTGAATCATAATAAAGCCCAAGACAAAGGCTTCTCTGTTGAACAGCAACCTGATAGCTACACCATCAAAATCAACGGTAAAGAATTGGTGGAAATCAATGAATCCACCCAACTAGCAAATACTACAAATAATCTAGCACAAGATGCATTACAAGCAACCAATCGCCTGCGGAGACTCATAGGCCAAGCATCTCCCATCAGCGAAATTGCCAACTTACCACCACGTACCACCATTTCCATGCCCAAGCTACCGCAACAAGTTGCCGGTCGCATCAAACTCAACTTCCAGGGTATAGCTTCTTGGTACGGTTATGATTGGGCAGGTAGGAAAACTGCCAACGGTGAGAGATATAATCCCGAAGGAATGACAGCAGCCCATCGTAGTTTACCTATGGGAACAAAAGTTCGTGTGACTAACACCCGGAATGGTAAGTCTGTAGTTGTGCGAATTAATGATCGTGGTCCATATATCGGTGGTCGAGTTATTGACCTTTCTCTGGGTGCAGCCCGGATATTAGGAATGATGAGCAGTGGACTTGCTCCCGTTCGTATTGAGGTGTTGGGAAGATAACACCCTTTCACAGTAAAAACTCTTTTTCGCTCTTCACTATTGTTTGATACCCCTAGTTCATTCATCTCTCACCCCAATTTTAGATATAAACTAACGGGGGAGAGGATAGAGAAGAACTAGGGGTATTTTGTGCGCTTGCTGACAACAGTTGCAGCTTTACGCTGCTATTTAAATCAACGTCGCTGGGAAAGTAATATTAAACTTTCAGACGAGCTATTATTTGATGATCAGACTACTTGGTATCCTACAAAAATTGGTTTAGTCCCCACTATGGGCGGACTGCATCAAGGTCATTTAAGCCTAATGGAACGAGCTAGGCAAGAAAATTCTACTGTGATTGTTAGTATTTTTGTCAATCCCCTACAATTTGGACCAAATGAGGATTATCAACGCTATCCTCGGACTTTAGAGCAAGATCGAAAATTGTGTGAACAAGCGGGAGTTGATGCGATTTTTGCCCCTACTCCGGAAGAAATGGGAATTGCTCAGAAGAATATACAAGAAAATCAAGTGACACAAGTAATCCCTCCATCTGGTATGATAAGTAGCTTGTGTGGTAGATATCGGCCGGGTCATTTTCAAGGTGTGGCGACAATTGTCACCAAGCTTTTTAATTTGGTACAGCCTGATCGAGCTTACTTTGGTGAAAAAGATGGCCAGCAACTAGCAGTTATTAAACGTCTGGTGGCTGATTTAAATTTGCCAGTAGAAATTGTTGCTTGTCCAACGGTGCGGGAAGCGTCTGGCTTGGCTTTGAGTTCTCGTAATCAATATTTGACTGCAACGGAAAAAGATCAGGCAACAGTGTTATTTAAAGGCTTGCAGCAAGCTGAAGCGGCGTTTCGTGCTGGCGTTCGCAACAGCAGCCAGCTGATAGCATTGGTGTGGGAAGAAATCGCAAAAGTCAGCACTATCTATGTGGAATATATTGAATTGGTTGAACCGACTACATTGATGTTTCTAAGAAAAATTGAGGAGGAAGGAATGCTGGCGATCGCAGCCCGTCTAGGTTCTACACGTTTGATTGATAATACCATCTTGCGCGATGTTTACAACGGGCTACGCCAACCGATTATCGCCATTGATGGTCCTGCTGGTGCGGGTAAGTCTACCGTGGCTCGCCAAGTGGCAAACCAACTAGGGTTAGTTTATTTAGATACTGGTGCAATGTACCGTGCTATCACTTGGTTAGTGCTGGAAAACGGCATTGATATTGATGATGAATGCAGTATTGCTGAATTAGCCAACCAGTGTAAAATAGAACTTACTCCTAGTCAAAATATACAATTTCCCGTACAGGTATGGATTAATGGTATTGATGTCACTCAAGAAATTCGGAGCATTGAGGTGACATCAAAAGTATCAGCGATCGCCGCGCAAAATACAGTCCGCAAAGCCCTGGTTCAACAACAACAAAGCTGGGGGAAAAAGGGTGGTTTAGTAGCTGAAGGCCGAGACATTGGTACTCATGTTTTCCCAGATGCAGAAGTGAAAATCTTCTTAACTGCTTCTGTGAGTGAACGCGCCCGTCGTCGTCAGCAGGACTTTACAAAACAAGGGCAACCGGAAGTAAGTTTAGAACAACTCGAACGGGATATTGCTGAACGAGATTATAAAGATAGCACTCGCAAAATTTCCCCATTGCGAAAAGCCGCCGATGCAGTGGAAGTGCAAACCGATGGACTTACTCCTGGTGAGGTGGCAGCGCGAATTGTTAATTATTACCAGGATCGTTTGTCTCAACGGTAATTACCGCAGAATTCAGGATTCAGGAGTTCACAATAATTTGTGATTTCCCAATCACCAATTACCCATTACCAATTACCCATTACCAATTACCAGCCCCAACTAGAGAACTAGCAATCTGGGTTATTACTAAAGTGCAGTGGTTTAAGGTTCACTTTGGTAGTAGAATAGCCATGTTAAGTTTTGTGTCCCAATATCAAGGATATAAAACTGACTCAATACAAAACCTGAAATTTTCTGGTTTTTGGCAATAGCTTTAACTGGAAAACAATAAAGAGAGGACTTGAAAACATGGCATTTACACAGCTTCCCCTACCCTACGACTTTAATGCTTTAGAGCAATATGGCATGAAAGGTGAAACCTTTGAGTATCACTATGGTAAGCATCACAAAGCTTATGTAGACAACCTCAATAAACTCACCGATGGTACAGAACTTGCTGATAAGTCCCTCGAAGAAGTAATTCAAATTTCCTTCAAAGATCCTGCCAAAGCTGGCATTTTCAACAACGCGGCTCAAGTTTGGAACCACACCTTCTTTTGGAACTCACTCAAACCCGCAGGTGGTGGCGCTCCCACAGGTGAACTAGCCGAGAGAATTAATAAAGACTTTGGCAGTTTCGACAAATTCAAAGAAGAATTTTCTACTGCGGCTGCAACCCAGTTTGGTAGCGGTTGGGCTTGGTTAGTTGATGACGGTGGTACACTCAAAGTCATGAAAACACCCAACGCAGAAAACCCCCTAGCTCATGGTAAAAAGGCACTGCTCACCATCGACGTTTGGGAACACGCTTATTACATCGACTTCAGAAATGCACGTCCAGCATTCATCAAAAATTTCTTGGATAACTTGGTTAACTGGGAATTTGCTGCGTCAAATCTAGCTGCTTAATTAAGAATAAAGCTTTTAGGGAAAATCCCCATGCTTAACCAGCAGGGGATTTTTAATTTAATTTGCGCTCTCACCCCCCTGATTTCTCAAGGCTTTATTGCCAAATTTGACAGATGCGAGTTTAATGTGTTTATACTTGCTCCTCGTGTTCCTGATCTCTAACTATTGGCGCAAGCAGAACCAGGACAACTACCAGAACAAGGAAGGCTACGGGGACAAGGAGGAATGAACATAAGAGGGTAAAAAAATTCCTCTTGTGCTGCTGCTGTAGCTGTTTTACCATCTTCACTTCCTATTCCTAATCCTTTCAAGTGATTCTGTGGATGTTGCTAGGAAACTGGAAGCCGTGTTGAGAAACTGTCCACATTGGTGATTGGGGACTGGGGACTTATAACTACAACTTTAGAAATATTCAACTTATTGAACATCAGCATTTTGATATAGGCGATCGCTCATATTGCCAGATCCACAACAATGAGAATATAGCGATTTGCAAAACTGACTAAAAGGTGGACGGTTAATGTAGCATAACTAAATGATTGTGTCAGCCACGCGATGATCTAATTTCCAAGATGGTACAGACTAACTCAAAATCCGCACGCGAAATTTTTAATATCTCCAGATGGGCAATTAAATTTTCGTGGTTGACGGTGTGTTTTTGGATCGGGGTGACAATAGCGGGTATTCTGGCTTTTAGTTCTCTCAAATACGCCCTATTCCCTGATATTACTTTTCCCGTGGTGGTGGTTAATGCTCAAGCACCCCTCACTTCGGCTTTAGAGACAGAAGAAAAGTTAACTAAACCCATAGAAGAAAGCCTCAAGTCCCTGGCAGGTCTGGAAAATATCCGTTCTTCCAGCTATCCGGGGCAAACTGCTGTAAGCTTGTTGTTTGCAGTGAGTACAAATTTAGAAACTTCTACGGAAAATACCACAACTGCACTCAAGGATTTAAAACTGCCTGAAGGAGCTAATTATCAGATTATTCCTTTAAACCTGAATGAGTCATCAGTCATTAGTTATGCCATTGAAAGCGAGTCTGGCAGTTTGGATGATTTGCAGAAATTGGCAGATGAGAAAATTGTCCCTGCGATCGCCAAATTACCAGGAGTTCTCAAAGTCTCACTGCTAGGCACTCCACCAAAATCACCTCCTCTCAATCCTACCAATGCCACTGCGGCCTTACCTCAAGGGGGCGGAAATTTAGTCAGATTTAATGGTCAAGATGTACTAGCTTTTCAAGTCATTAAACGTGGTAATGCTAATACTTTAGAAGTTGTCAGTCGCGTAGAACAGGAAGTAGAAAACCTGCGCTCTACTTTCAAAGATGTCAAATTTACCCTAGCCGCTACCCAAGCAGAATATATCCGCAAAGCTACCCAGTCAACCATAGATGCGTTGATGGAAGCGATCATTTTAGCAATTGTCGTCATTTTCCCATTTTTATGGAGTTGGCGAGCAACTTTAATTTCTGCTTTAGCTATTCCCACATCTTTGTTAGCAACGTTTATTGTGATGGCCTTTTTCGGCTTTAACTTAGAAACAATTACGTTGTTAGCTTTGGCTTTGGTTATTGGTAGTGTGATTGATGATGCCATTATTGATGTGGAAAATATCTTACGGCATATTGAAGAAGGGCAAAGTCCCCGTGAAGCTGCACACTCAGCTACCGATGAAATTGGTTTAACGGTTGTTGCTACTACTGCTACTGCTGTGGCGGTTTTCTTACCTATTGGTTTGATGGGTGGAGTTGTTGGGCAGTTTTTCAAGCCTTTTGGGATTACTGTTTCGGCTTCTTATATTGCTTCTACATTGGTGGCGCGGACTTTATCGCCAGTTTTATCTATTTATTGGCTCAAACCTGTTAAGAAAAGAGAATTGAACCACGAAGAGCGCAAAGAACACGAAGGGAAGAAGGTTTCAGAGAGTTCTTGGGTGGGTTTGGCAAATATTGGGGTTTATTTTACTGAAGCTTATCGCAATTTATTAGCTTGGTCTTTGAATCACCGAAAAATAGTTATTGCTTTAGCTGTACTCAGTTTTGTTGCTGGTATTGCCCTAGTTCCTTTTATTCCCAAGGGTTTTATTCCTAAGTTAGATCGGGGTGAATTTAATATTACCTATACTGCACCTTTACCGCAAATCCCTGATTTAGCAGCTTTACAGCAGTTAAGAAGCAGGGGTGGTTCGACTTCGCTCACCAAGCAGGTAGAAGACAGAAGGGAAATAACGTCCCAGTCCCCCATACCTATTCCTAACCCTCTTAATGACTCTTTAGAGGTGGCAAAAAAACTGGAAGCGGAGGTAAGAAAATACCCAGATGTGGAAACTGTGTTCACTACGGTTGGTTCTCGTGGAGGTGAACCAAATAAGGGTAATCTCTATGTCAAGTTGAAGGCAAACCGCACAATTAAAACCGCAGAATTACAAGATCAATTGCGGCAAAGTTTACCTCAACTTCCTGGTGTGTCTACCAGTGTGGAAGATATTCAATTTGTGGATACTGGTGGGGAAAAACCTTTACAAATAGCACTTCGTGGTAATGATCTGAAAACTTTGAATCAAGCGGCTAAAAAAATTAAAGATCGGATTACTAAAATCCCTGGTTTTGCAGATGTGACAGTTACAGGTGAAACAAATAATTCAGATCAAGTTTTTCAGATTGAACGACTCAACCAACAACGGGTAGCTTATGTCAGTGCTAATTTGGGTCAAGATTTAACTTTGGGTAATGCTACAGATAAAATTGTGGCTGAAGCTCAAGATATTTTACCTGCTGATATTTCTTTAGATTTAGGTGGAGATTCTGCTAAACAAAATGAGGTTTTTAGTAGTTTTATTTCCACTTTGATTTTATCAGCTTTGTGTATTATCGTTGTCTTGATTTTACTGTTTAAAAGTTGGGTAGATCCTTTAGTGATTGGTGCTTCTTTACCTTTAGCTGTGGTGGGAGCAATGTTAGCTTTACTCTTGACTAAGAGTGATTTTGGCATGATTTCTTTGATTGGTTTTGTGTTTTTACTAGGACTTGCTAATAAAAATGCGATTGTTTTGGTAGATTACATTAATCAATTACGTCTCTCAGGTTTGGAACGCACGGAAGCTATTCTTAAAGCTGGACCTGTGAGACTCAGACCGATTATGATGACTACTGTCTCTACTATTTTAGGGATGTTACCAATTGCTTTGGGTTTTGGTGCAGGTTCTGAGTTGCGATCGCCTATGGCCGTTGCTATTGCAGGTGGTTTGGTGACTTCTACTATTCTCAGTTTAATTGTTGTTCCTGTTGTCTATGCCATTTTAGATGATTGGTTTCCCAGAAAGAAGGTGACAGGTGACAGGTGACAGTTGACAGTTGACAGAGTTAGATCCTCGATTTTTTCAAGAAGTCGGGGATCTAATTGATATGATTAAGGGATTTACAGGATGTTGGTTTGTGTTATAATTTTGTTGTCTGAATCAGGATGTCCAGGATTTTAGGATTTACAGGATTTTAGTTTTTTCAATTTCTTAGCACATCAAAAAAATTAAAAAAAATTAAATTTTGAAAAAAAATTCGTTTTTTGGGGTTCACCCCGTTGACTTTTTTGTCTAGACTTGATATTTTTATAATGGGAATGTGTGCCTTACAAAAAATTTTGCTTACACTCCATTATATTAATATGACTATCATACCACGTTTACCCCGACGGCAACACCTAAAAAAAAGATTTTTTGAAGAAAAACTTATTAATTTTTAATTTTCAATAATTCAAACTTATGAATTGGGTAAAACTTCAGTTTTTTTCTTTTACTACATCCTGAAAATCCTCAAATCCTGGATATCCTGATTCAGACAAAAATCCTGTAAAATCCTAATTCATAACAGTAATTAATATTCTAGACTACCATGAAAAGTGAAGATCATCAACGAGTAGAAATATTCCTCAAAAAGTGGAAAGGTTCACAGGGTAACGAGAGAGCAAATTATCAGGGTTTCTTTTTAGAACTTTGTGATGCTTTGGCGGTAGAACGTCCAGCACTCAAAGGAAGTATAACAGGCGATCGCTATTGTTTTGATAAAGACATCAAGATATTTAACAAAGATGGAGAAACTACCAACTTTGCAGACTTCTACAAAGAAGGACATTTTTTAATAGAAGCTAAACAAGGGGGAAATACAGCTAAACGGGGTACTGCTAAACGAGGGACAAAAACCTACGATATCGCAATGGAAAAAGCTTTTTATCAAGCTCAAAGTTATACACCTTTTCTACCAAGTAAACCTCCCTTTTTAATTACCTGTGATATTGGTTCACATTTTGAAATGTGGATGAGTTTTAGTGGTAACTATGGTGGTTATGGTGCGCGGGAAAAAATTGATCTTGATCAGCTTTTAGATGAAAAAGTATTTAATCGTTTCGTTGCGATATTTAATGATCCGCAAACTTTAAACCCGGAAAAATATCGAGCGCGGGTAACAAGAGAAGTTGCAGATACCTTAGCTAAATTAGCACGGTGGTTAGAAAAACAAGGACACCAACCCCAAGAAGTGGCTAATTTTCTCATGCGCTGCATTTTTACCATGTTTGCAGAAGATGTAAAATTATTGAAAGGAGAAGTTTTCACTAAAGCATTAAAAGAACGCTGGTTAGTTGAACCGAAGACGTTTAAGACAGATATTGAAAGCCTTTGGGATATCATGAATACTGGGGGTAGATTTAACTTTGATGAAATTCCCCAATTTAATGGTAGTTTTTTTGCTGATGCGACAGCTTTTGATTTACCCAAAGAACAGTTAGAAGTGCTGTATGAAGCTGCAAATAAAGATTGGACAGAGGTAGAACCGGCGATTTTTGGCACATTATTAGAAAGAGCTTTAGATAGTAAAGAACGTAAAAGTTTAGGAGCGCATTACACACCCCGATCCTATGTTGAGCGGTTGGTGCGTCCCGTAGTTATAGAACCTTTACGGGAGGAATGGTTATTAGTTGAATCGGAAGTTGATCGATTTTTAACTCTGAAAGAAAAACAGCAAAAACCGACAAAAGCACAAATAGAAAAAGCTGAAAATGAGATTCGGGCATTTTTAGAGAAATTACAACAAATTCGGATTCTTGATCCTGCTTGTGGTTCGGGTAACTTTTTGTATGTGACTTTAGACTTGCTGAAAACATTGGAACAGGAAGTACAAATGCGCTTGCTGGATGTTTTGGGGAAGGTGACAACGAATTTATTAGAAGAATTTGATCCGCGTTTAGCAGGAAGAAAACAGGTAAACCCATCGCAATTTTTAGGGATTGAAATTAATCCTAGAGCGGCCGCTATTGCAGAGTTAGTAATTTGGATTGGTTATTTACAATGGCATTTTAAACGCTATGGAAGTACACCACCACCAGAACCGATTTTACAGGATTTTCATAATATTGAATTTCGGGATGCGGTGTTAGATTATGATGGGAGGGAATTAGATATTGATCCAAAAACGGGTCAAGTGAAAACTCGTTGGGGTGGAAAAATGATCAAGCATCCTGTGACGGGTGAAGATGTTCCAGATCCGAGTGATCAAATTCCTATTTATCGTTATCTTAATCCTCGTCCTGCTATATGGCCAGATGCAGATTATATTGTTTCTAATCCTCCTTTTATTGGAAATAAAAGGATGAGAGAAGTTTTAGAAGATGGATATGTAGCAACTTTAAGAAATACATACACAAATGTACCTGATACGGTTGATTTTGTCATGTATTGGTGGGAGCAAGCAGCAAATTTAATCAGCAATAAAAAAGTTAAAAGTTTTGGATTTATTACTACAAACAGCATTACTCAATCATTTAATCGAGAAATTTTAAATAATTATCTTTCAAATCAAAAAATTTCTTTATCTTTTGCAATTCCTGATCATCCTTGGATAGATGAAAAAGATGGTGCTGCGGTACGTATTGCGATGACAGTTGGTGTTCCAGAAATTGAATTTCCAGGAAACTTATTAAAAACAAAAACTGAAGAGATAAAAGAAGACGGAATTTCAATCATTGAATTTGATAATGTTCGGGGTTTAATTCATCCTGATTTAACAATTGGAGCAAACATTACAGCAATGAAAGCTCTAAAATCAAATGAAAAAATGTCATTTCAGGGTGTCATACCTTTAGGTACAGGATTTCGGATTGATGAAACTGAATTAAATGATTTAGGTTTAGATATTAATAATTTACCATCTGTTGTCAAACCTTACATGATTGGACGTGATGTGGTTCAACAATTTAAACTCAAGTGGATAATTGATTTCTTTGGATTTTCTAAAGATCAAGCTGCTCAGTTATTCCCTTTGTTGTATCAGAGACTTTTATTAACCGTTAAACCATCAAGAGATACACAAAATAGAAAATCTAATAGAGAAAATTGGTGGTTATTTGGAGAAAAAAGACCAGGATTAAGGAAAGCAATTGAAGGTATAAATAGATTTATTGTCACTCCAGATACTTCTAAATTTAAACCATTTACCTTTGTTGATGCTTCCGTTATTCCTGATGTTCAACTTTATTCTGTTGTTTCAGATGATGCTTGGATATTAGGTGTTTTAGAATCTGCTATTCATCAAACTTGGGTATTTCAGGTTGGACCTACTTTAGAAGATAGACGACGTTGGAAACCATCAATTGTTTTCGATCCTTTCCCCTTCCCAAATCCTACACCAGAACAAAAACAGAAAATCCGAGAATTAGGAGAAAGATTAGACTCCCACCGGAAACGAGTACAAACACAACATCCTGAAATCACAATTACGGGAATGTATAACCTGCTAGAAAAACTCCGTAAAGGAGAAACATTTACCGAAGCAGATAAAACATATAATAATAAAGCTTTAGTTTCCACCCTCAAACAAATTCATGATGAATTAGATAATGCTGTTTTTGATGCTTATGGATGGCAAGATTTAAAAGATAATCAAAAAACAAAAGCAGAAATTGAAGAAATTATCTTAGAACGCTTAGTTACTCTCAATGCTGAACGTGCAGAAGAAGAACGTAACGGTATAGTTCGCTGGTTGCGTCCCGAATATCAAGCACCAAACGAAGTTACTCAAAAAGTGCTAACGGAAGTAATGGAAACAGAAGCAACCGTTATTATTCCCAGCGAACAAAAAACTTTTCCCAAACAACCAAAAGAGCAACTTGCAGCTATCCGCGACTTACTCCGCACCAATACCAGCGAGTGGACTGTGGATCAAATTGCTGCTCAATTCAAAAATGGTGGAAAATACAAAAATGCCATTGCTGAAAATGTGGAAAGATTAGAATGGTTTGGAATTTTAATCTGTCGAGAAACCGGAGCAACCAAACGCTGGCAATATGTGGAAATATAGTAAAATGTCTGAATCAGGATTTACAGGATGTTGGTTTGTGTTATAATTTTGTTGTCTGAATCAGGATGTCCAGGATTTTAGGATTTACAGGATTTTAGTCGTTTCAATTTCTTAGGACATCAAAAAATTAAAAAAAAATTTAATTTTGAAAAAAAATTCGTTTTTTTGGGGTCTAACCCCGTTGACTTTTTCGCTTAGAACTGATATTCTGATAATGGGAATGTGTACCTTCAAAAAAATTTTGCTTACACTCCATTATATTAATATGACTATCATACCACGCTGACAGCGACCTGAACCCTGAAAAAACAAAATTTTTTTTGAAAAAACTTATTAAAAAAAGTTATTTAATAATTAAATCTTATTGATTATGGAAAATATTCGGAACTTATTTGTTCAACATAAAATCTTTATTAACAGCAGCATTTTGTATCTGATTGCTAAACATATCTAACATTGCGATAATTTCCGTATGTAATTCTATGTATTTTTCTCTACTAACCAGTAAATCGTTACCGTGAGCTATTTCATTTCTAGATTTTAAAAGGCTTTCATCTATTAATTTTGACTTAGTAAAATATAATGAAAAATCTAATCCTAAAATATCAGTGATGTCCTTCAAAACTTGAGAAGAAAGATTGGAAGCTGTAGATATTGCTTTTTTGGGTAAAGAACATCTCGTATTTAATTGGGAAAGAAAAAAGTCACAAACAGGTATATATAATGATGGTTTATTGGTGTCTTTGGCATCTTTGAGTTTTTCTTTCATTGCTAAAGCTAGAAAATTACTAGCAAGCTGATCATAACGAAGTCTTTGCATATCAACATATTCCAGATAAGAATTAGCTGCTAATTTAACAAAACCCTCCCAATGAGCATATAAAATACATATTCCACTGCGAATACATACATTATGCCTTTGAGGAGAAACATTTTTTAATTCTATTAAGGATTTTATTTCTGAAAGTTCCTTTTTTCTCCAAGCAAGATCAGTTGCAAGGATATCACTTAGTTGTTCAGCAGTGCGGATGCTCATGAGGGAGAAAATACTCCTCTACCCAGTGGAATAAGATAGGGTAAACGTCTTACAGCATTCACACCTGCACCAGACCACTTTTGATAAGTTGGATCTGACCAAATAGTTTTTATTAACTCTGATATTTTATTTATTGGAGGCAGATTTTGATAATTGTGTCCAATTCCTAATGCTACTACCTCAAATGCGGATAATAGAAACCCGCCAAGAAATCTATCTTGTTCAGATTTATATCTTTTGAAACTATTATCTCCTGTAGTTTGATTCAGGACATCAAATGTTGTCTTGAATGCCATTTCTATCTGGCTATAATCTAATTCTTGCTCAAGAGCCATTTTACGCATTTCTTCTGTTAGAAAAAAACTAACATCGTCACCCAATTTTCTAATATCTTCCTCCGCCTTATCAAATAGAAGAATAAACCGCAATACTAACTCCATGTCATACTGTTCTTCATAAAGCCTATCACTCAAGGCTATACAATTTCTGAATGGTTCATAATTTGCCAGTGATCGCATTAATTCATGGAGTTTTTTATTTAGCATCAACAGGATACAATTTCTCATTTCTTGAGGTGTAGCAATTGTTCCTCCTGTATTAAGTCGCTGAAATAGCTCATATTTAATGATCGCATCACTTTCTTTTTCAACAATATTTACTCCTATTTTTGCTCGCCTAATTAATAAACGTTGTGTTTGAGTTAAGGAGTTTTCAGGATCATTAGGATCATCCCACTTTTTACCTGCTAAGGAAGGTAAGTATGTAGTTTTTTGCAAAGCTACTGGATGTGTATTTTCTTCTTGATTATCTTTTTTTAAAAGACCTGTAAATTCATATATAGTGGATAGTCTTTGAACACCATCTACAACGTCCCAAACACCATCATTTCTTTGACTAACAAAAATGGGAGGAATTGGTATGCCTAACAGAATTGATTCTATAAAAGCAGATTTTTGATGTTCTGACCAGCGAAAAACTCTTTGAAACTCTGGGTTAATATCAATCTCATTACTCTGATAAAGACTCATCCACTCTCCAATAGACATTGAGTAGCCATCAGTTTTAATTTCTTGCCTAGTTTTGTCAATTTCTTCTTGTAGGGGCATAATTACAAGTAATATAAACGTTTGTGTATATAACTATCTTGCTTGGATAATTATAGTTAACATAATATCATTAAACAAAGATGAAAAACCCAAAATCTGAGCTAAGTTACCCAGATACATAGATAATAACATATTGAGGAGTGAGAGGTTATTAAATGCGGGCTTTTGTAACTGGTGGTACAGGTTTTGTAGGTTCTCATGTAGTGCGATCGCTATTAGAATCAGGATACAAAGTTACGGCTTTAGTACGTCGAAGTAGTAACCTGGGAAATTTACGGAGTTTAGAAATAGATATTGTCAAAAGTGATTTAAATGATCCCAATATCTGGAAACAGATGCAAGGTTGTAATTATCTGTTTCATGTAGCTGCCCATTATTCCCTGTGGCAAAAAGACCGCGATTTACTGTATCGTCATAATGTGGAAGGTACAAGGAATATTTTAGCAGCAGCGCAAAAAGCCGGAATTGAACGCACAGTTTATACCAGTTCCGTCGCAGCTATTGGAGTAGGAAAATCGGGTAAAGTTGTGGATGAAAACCATCAGAGTCCAGTAGAGAAGTTAGTGGGAGACTATAAAAAGTCTAAATTCCTAGCTGAACAAGCCGCAAAAGAAGCAGCAAAACAAGGTCAAGATATAGTGATAGTTAATCCTAGCAGTCCTATAGGACCATTGGATATTAAACCCACACCCACCGGAGATATTATTCTGCGGTTTTTGCGACGACAAATGCCGGCTTATGTGGATACAGGTTTAAACTTTATTGATGTGCGAGATGTAGCAAGAGGACATTTACTAGCTTTAGAAAAAGGAAAAACAGGCGATCGCTATATTCTCGGACATCAAAATCTCAGTCTCAAACAACTGCTAGAAATACTATCCGAAATTACAGGAATAAAAGCACCGCAAATATCAGTTCCCGCTTTTTTACCATTGAGTGTTGCTTGGATAGAAGAGAAAATTCTTGCACCTATGGGAAAAACCCCCACAGTTCCTATAGATGGTGTTCGCATGGCACAGCAACCAATGTATTATGATGCTTCCAAGGCCATCCGCGAACTTAGTCTACCTCAGTCTTCTCTGAAGGTAGCACTCAAGGACGCTGTTGATTGGTTTGTTGCTAATGGTTATGTCAAATAAGTTCGTAGTCAGCACTTAAGTGCTGACTACAAACGATGAGGTGTTATCAAGAGAGGAGAATAGTTAAATGGCGATTAATGTACAACAAGCTATAGACATTGGTAAGTATTTAGTGACGCAACGTCTGTTAGGACGTAAACGCTTCCCTCTGGTTTTAATGTTAGAACCTTTATTTAGATGTAACTTAGCTTGTTCTGGTTGTGGAAAAATCCAACATCCTACAGAAGTTCTCAAACAAAATTTGACCCCAGAACAGTGTTTTGCAGCTGTGGAAGAATGTGGCGCACCTGTGGTTTCTATTCCTGGAGGAGAACCGTTATTACATCCACAAATTGATGAAATTGTTAAAGGTTTAGTAGAACGCAAGAAATATGTTTACTTGTGTACCAATGGTTTGTTGTTAGAAAAGAGTCTCCATAAATTTCAACCTTCTCCTTATCTAACTTTCAGTGTTCATCTTGATGGAATGCGGGAATGGCATGATAAATGTGTAGACAGAAAAGGCGTTTTTGATGTTGCTGTGCAAGCGATCCGCGCTGCTAAATCTCAAGGTTTTCGTGTGACTACAAACTCGACTATTTTTGAAGGTTGTGATGTCAAAGAAATGCAGGAATTTTTTGATTTTCTCGATACTTTAAAAGTTGATGGAATGATGATTTCCCCTGGTTACAGTTATGAATGGGCACCAGATCAAGATCATTTTCTGCAAAAAGAACAAACCCGCGCTTTATTTAGAGAAATTCTTGCACCTTACACATCTGGGAAGAAAAACTGGAACTTTAATCACAACCCATTATTTTTAGATTTTCTCATTGGAGAAAAAGACTATGAATGTACTCCTTGGGGTAGTCCTAGTTATAGTGTTTTGGGTTGGCAAAAACCTTGTTATTTGTTGAATGAAGGTTATTATCAAACTTTCCAAGAATTGTTAGATGAGACTGATTGGAGTAAGTACGGACGCGCTAGTGGTAATCCTAAATGTGCTGATTGTATGGTGCATTGTGGTTATGAACCAACCGCAGCGATGGATGCGATGCAACCGCAAAATATAGCTCGTTCTTTGACTACTGTTTTTGGTAGATGATAAGTTGAGAATGTCAGAATCAGGATGAATAAGATTATAGGATTTACAGGATGAAGGATGAATTTATTAATACTGAATCTTGTTAATCTGAAAAAATAGTCAATCCTGATTTTGACAATAGAAATTTTATGAATCAGTTTATGAATCAGAATTAGGAGCATTAAAGGAGCAATATGATAAAATAAGAAAGGATGCACAGGATGAAAAAACAGGAATACCATGAAGACCCAAGAACTCCAAATTTTACAAACTCTTTATGGACAAGATTTTTTTGCTTGGGTAGAACAGACCGCAGAAATTTTGCGATCGCAACAGTGGGAAGCATTAGATTTAGAAAATTTAATTGAGGAAGTGGTAGATTTGGGTAAGAGTCAACAGCGAGCGTTACAGAGTGCTTTAAGGTTGGTGTTATCACACCTGCTAAAGTGGAAATATCAGCCTGAACGTCGTAGTAAAAGTTGGCAAGTAACCATTACCCGTGAACGATTGAATTTAGATGAATTATTGGCAGAAAGTCCCAGTTTACGACGGTTTTTAACTGATGATGAATGGATAAACGCTACTTATCAAAGAGCGCGAAAAGAGGCAATGGTCGAAACTGGTTTATCAGAGGAGAAATTTGCGATCGCTTGTCCTTTTGCTCTCAATCAAATTTTAGACCTAGACTTTTATCCTCACTCTGACGAATAATTACTTAAAAAATCAGTTACATATATATCTGAAAACCTACACAATCTCCAAAAATGACAGAAGCTAAAAACGTACTCGGTACAAAATTAGAACTTTGCTGCACATCTCCCATGACTGGATATTACCGCGATGGTTTTTGTAACACAGGAGGGCAAGATTTTGGGATGCACGTTGTTTGCGCTCAAGTAACAGCAGAATTTTTAGAATATACAAAATCCCAAGGCAATGATTTAAGCACACCTGTACCTTATTTTAATTTTCCTGGTTTAAAACCTGGAGATTGTTGGTGTTTATGTGCTGCCAGATGGCAAGAAGCTTTAGAAGCGGGTGTTGCACCTGCTGTTGTTTTGGAAGCTACCCACTCTAGAGCTTTGGAAGTTTGTAATTTAGAAGATTTACAAAAGCATCGGGTAATTCGTAATTAGCTTTTTTTCCATTCAATAGATATAGATCCCCAACCTCTTTGATCTTTGAAAAGTCGGGGATCAGGTTATTATTTAATTAGGGGTTGCTGAGAAAGTCTTTCCGTGAGGGCATAGGAGTCAGGAGTCAGGAGTCAGGAGTCAGGAGGAGATTTGAAAATTTCTTTGCCATCTCTTGAAATCCCAAAAAATGCACACTTTTTCCGGTATACCCTTCAAAACCCTTGCACTAATTTCTGTGTTTATCAGCCTCTAACCTTTGATATATCAAGGTTTTAGGTACTATGATCCTCAAAAAGCTTGCACTTTGTGAGTGTTTGCAGAATTTCAAAATAAAAAAAACTCCTTGAACTCCTGACTCCTTGATAGCGACTTGTACTGAGCCTGTCAAAGTAAGCGTGGCGTTAACCATACTCCTGGCCCCTCACAGATAACTTTTTCAGCAAACCCTACTTAACTAATACCAAATACAGAACCAACGGTAGACTTAATTGAATTTCCAGCATCCTTTAAAGTCTGAGTAATTGGGTGTTTGGACTGCAAAAATACTCTCGCACAATTACGTCCTGGCATTCCTGAAATTGAACCACCGGGATGAGTACCTGCACCTGTTAAAAACAGGTTATCAATGGGAGTTTTATAATTTGCTAATTCTGGTAAAGGTCTAAAAAATACCATTTGATCTAATGTCATATCAATATGGTAATAATTGCCTTTATAAGCCCCTAATCTTTCTCCTAATTCTGCTGGACTTTCTACCCTTCTAGCGATAGTTGCATTTTTCACATTGGGAGCGTAAGTTGCTAGTTTATCAACTACTTTATCTGCAACTTTATTTTTCAATTCATCAGTCCAACCTGTACCTTTTAAACCTGTACCTTCTGCTCCAGAAATTTGATAAGGGGCAAAAAATTCAATCCAAACTGTATGTTTTCCTGGTGGTGCTAAAGTCCGATCAAGAAAGCTAGGCATCACTAAATACATTGAGGGATCACTATCAGGAATTTCTCCGATTGTACATTTACTATGCGCCTGTTCTACATGATTCATGGAATCTGCAATTAAAATTGAACCAATGAGATATTCGTCTTTATGTTCATGGTAAGGAAAACGCAAGGGTTCATCTAATGCTAAATCTATCTTTAAGATAGTTTCATTATTATTAACTATGCGCCTTTCTAATCTGTCTCGTAATTCTGGATCAGCATCATCTACTTCTTGAGCATCTATCAATTGTAAAAATAATCTTTTGGCATCAATATTAGAAATTACTCCATATTTTGCCCGATATTCTTCACCATTGGCAACCCGTACACCTACGGCTTTACCATCATCAATTAAGACTTTTTCTACTTGCTGATCTGTGAGAATTTCGCCGCCTTTTGCTGTTACCAAATTTACTAATGCTTTGACTAATGCACCTGTTCCTCCACGGGGTCTAGTCATTCCTGGATGATGACGCATAGACATCATCATTACACCTATAGCCAGGTTTTTCTGTGATGGTGGCGCTCCTAGTTCTGATGCTAGTCTAGAAAGTGGTGCTTTGAGAAATTCTTCATCAAACCATTCATTTAAAATATCTTCTGCACTGGTGAGCATTGTTCGCACAAAATCTAAACTTTTTTGGGTAGAACCAATGACAGAAAATAAATCTTTGAATTTTTGCAGGTTGTAGTTACCGAATATATCTATAATTGATTTGGGTGGAGCGTTGAACATGGGCATCATGGCGTTAATTGCCCGTTGCCAATAATGTGTAAACTCGGCATATTTTTTAGCATCTCTTTCATTATACCTGGCTATTTCTGCACAGGTTTTTTCTAATGATTTATGGGCTAAAAAATATTTCCCATCGGGATGGGGACAAAAAACAACTGGGTCACATTCTAGATATTCTAATCCATATTTTTCTAGTTCTAATTCCTGAACAACTGGACCGAGATGAATAAATTCATGGTCAATAGCACAGAGGTTAAATTTAAACCCTGGTGCTTTGTCTGGGATACATTCTTCTGTTGTGGCCGCACCACCGGGAACAGAACGTTTTTCTAGTAGCAGGACGCTATAACCTGCTTTGAGTAAATAAGCAGCACACACTAAACCATTGTGTCCTGCGCCAATAATTACAACATCATATTCTTTCATGTTTTTTATTTGATCATAAACTTCTATAAGGAGTCAGGAGTCGTAGGGGCAAAGTAGGAGCGTTTTGTAGGATTCTGTATTTTGAATCCTCACTGGGAATATAAGACTGCTGTGCAACTTAATTAAGATTTTGTAAGGTTTCTTCTGAAGGAAGTTGTTTAACATGGGCTGCGAGCATGAGTATTAATTGACCCTTTTTGACTTGCATATCTTTAATATAAAATATCATATCTTCCCATTCAAAGTATGGTAAATTGAGAATTTCTTTAACTTTTTGCATGGCTGCGGTAATTAATTCTATTCTAATTCCTTCACCTTGGGTACAACGAAAACTCTCTAACATGGCAGGTTTTGTTTGGGTGCGGGGATGAGCTATAGCATGATATCCTAAAATGTGACTGTTTCCCTGTTCTTTGAGCCAAATTTTACCTTGAAATTCTAAGGTCTCATCAGCAGGTAGAAAAACCTGCATTTCTTGGGGTTCAAATTTGACAACTTTTCCATCTACATCTAGCTGGAATTTTTGCACTAAGCTGCGAATTATTTCTGAAGTTAAAGCTAAGTTAATATCAGTTTCTTCCATGACAACATGGGCGATCGCATTTACTGGTTCATTAAGTTTAATCTGCCCAAATATGGCACTAAAAGGATTGACAGCAATGCTATCTGTTTGCAGTTTAATTTCTTGAACACGGATTTTTTCTTTAATCACTAATCCTTGACCAGCTATAGCAACCCCGTCTACTTTTCCCTGAATTATTTTACCAATATCTGTTTGTATGTCTACATCTATTTTTTCTGATTCATCTAATTCTTCAGTTAATCTGCTTTGGGCTGCCTGAGCTAATAATTTTTCTTCAAACTTTTTTTGTACAAACGGCTGTTCAGGCATAAAAATTTTTATTCTCACAATGTGTTATTACTTGCTAATCTAGCCTCTGAATCATCAAAAGAGTATCTATAGTCAGACATAAACTCATTAGTAGATTTAATCAAGGAGTCAGGAGTCAGGAGTAGGGGTTTAGCACTGCTAAACCCTTACAGGATTCAGGAGTCAGGATCAAGAATATTCATTCCTATTCTCTGTTCCCTCTTTACTGTCACCTGTCACCTACTTAAAACTACGGCTTTTGTGGGGTGGGCATCCTGCTCGCCCTAGTTGTGCTTTATAGTTACTTATAGAATTAGAAAGTCAAGAACCAGATTTTAACCTATGTCGTGTAGTAGATCGAGAAGAAAGAACTGATGTGCCAGATCAAACAATTACAAAAATAGTCCGTCGTGGTTTTCGTTGGGGTGAAAAAATTATCCGTCCGACAGAAGTAATTACGGCGAAGCCTGTCGTCTAATGGCGAGTCTGCGAATGTAGAATCCCCTCGCCTTTAGGCAGGGGAGTGTCAATGGTATGGGTTCGTACAGAACCAAAATTACTAATAATTATACCTTGAGAGTCACAATCATCAAAATACTATGAAGCCGCAAGAAAGTAATATTACAGAAACTTCCACATCTGCAAAAACATGGCGTGGTTGGCAAGAAAACCTGACTTTAATAGCGATCGCACTAACTTTAGCATTACTAATCAGGACATTTATCGCCGAACCCCGATTAATACCATCAGAATCAATGTACCCCACCTTACACATAGGCGATCGCTTAGTAGTGGAAAAAGTATCTTACCGTTTTCATCCTCCCGAAACAGGCGATATTGTCGTTTTTCAAACACCACCAGAATTACAACGTCGTGGATATGACAAAAACCAAGCCTTTATCAAGCGTATTATTGGTAGGCCAGGAGAGGTAATTAGTGTAGCGAATGGTAAAGTTTACCTCAACGGTCAGCCTTTACAAGAAGATTACATTGCCGAACCACCAAATCAGCCATTTCCAACCGTAAAAATCCCAGAAGATGAATTTTTCGTGATGGGAGACAACCGCAACGATAGTAATGACTCCCGATACTGGGGCTTTTTACCTCAGCAAAATCTCATTGGCCGTGCTACCTTTCGCTTCTGGCCTTTAGACCGTATCGGGTTAATTTTGTGATTGGGGACTGGTGACTGGGGACTGGTGACTGGGGACTGGTGACTGGTGACTGGGGACTGGGGACTGGGGAAGAAAATTTTAGATTTTAGATTTTAGATTTTAGATTGGAGATCACAAAAACAATCCAAAATCCAAAATCCAAAATCCAAAATCCAAAATAAAAAACTCCTGCCTTCTGCCTCCTGCCTTCTGCCTCCTGCCTCCTGCCTCCTACCTCCTACCTAAAACCGCAGATAATACATTAATTGAGCGATCGCCTCACCTGACAGTCCTAACCGTTGCTGAAAATCAACCAAGTTACGGTAATAACCAGCAGTGAGGCGATTTTGCACTACCGCTTCAGCTAGAGACAAATCTATCAATGGAATTTTCGCCAGACTCTCTACCGTTGCGGTATTGGGATTTACTTGCGTAGTATTAGCGAGAGATCCATCATCATAGTAGCTAAAATTTAACAGTGGTTTCAGTGGTTCTAGCCTTTGTACAGGAACACTCAAAGCCGCTGCTATATCTTCAATACAATAAAATTTAACACCTGAACGTGATAGTTCTACGAGCGATCGCCCTTGATGAATAGATAACCCTGGTAAACGTAGCCAATCATCTACAGTCGCTTGATTAGCATCAATACGCATCCCCAGTTGTGCGGCCATCTGAATTTCTGCCCCAGATTGTAGACGATAATAGGGATCATTGAGCAGTTTAGCTCGGAGTTTTTGTAATTTGAGATTTAAAGGTAGCCAGTTTATCAT
Source organism: Sphaerospermopsis sp. LEGE 00249 (assembly GCF_014299995.1). Taxonomy (NCBI): domain Bacteria; kingdom Bacillati; phylum Cyanobacteriota; class Cyanophyceae; order Nostocales; family Aphanizomenonaceae; genus Sphaerospermopsis; species Sphaerospermopsis sp. LEGE 00249. The sequence goes on from NZ_JACJUZ010000044.1 coordinate 23,309, forward strand.
GGTATTGTAAAACTTCGCCGAATTTATAGACAAATATTAATTACATCAAGAAATCTGGTCTAACATCTGACGGCGCTTTTGCTCAAATTCATACTCAGAAATTAAGCCATCTTGGCGCAAAGCATCTAACTCACGTAAGGCATTAGCTACCGATTCTACTTGATTACTGACCTGTGGTGAAACTTTAACTGCCGACTTCCCAAAATTAAAGTTTCGGTCAAAAGCTTCTTCATCTTGCGCTAAATACCAAACCCCTTCTATAGCACTAGCTACTTTGGGAATTGGTGTCCAAGATAACAATACATACAAAATTCCCCATAATGGCTGTCCCAAGTAAAATTTATGTAAACCTGAAATTGTTAGTGTGCCAGAAAAGGCTAAAATAGCAGCAATGCTTCTACTCTTCCGTTTCGTTAATATCATCCTTCTCAAGCTCCAACTACTAAAATTATAAAAATCAGACATCTATAATAGTAAATTACTAAATTCCTGGAATCAATTGATCAAGTTATCTGTGAGGGTCCAGAAGTATGGTTACGCATCCTCAATCCCTTGATTTTTTTCAGATTTATTCAACAACCCCTAATTAGCGATCGCTCTCCCATTGGAGTCATCCCACAAAATCGCATTGCTCCCGAAATTACCTAACTCACACTCACAGATTTTTTACTGTAATATTCATTTTCTGCATACACACTAATTACAGTATCACCAACTACGAAAAATGTCCCTTCTTGCTCAGATTTGGAAAACTGCAAATCAGGATATTTACTACTAATTTCATCCGCAGTCATCGCTTGAGTGTTCATGTCATCAGGTAACAAACCCGTCGCACCAATATAAAATACTAAAGGTGAAATTTTCTCTCGATAAACTTTTTCTGTATAACTCTCTAACTTCTGTTTTGCTGTTGTCATCCCGTCGATAATTTCCTGTTTATCCACAGGTGTACCTGCGTGTTTTGCTTGTAGTAATAAAGCCAAAATTCCAGCACCAACCAAGTTTAAAATTTTTGCAAATTTACCCGTTGTTTCTATTCCCAGAAAATCATCAAAAACAGCTTTCATTAAATCATCTGCTTTTGTAAATTTATTCCTAGAAGCAACAGCTTTACTACGAAAAGCAATATTTTCCTGAAAAGCTAATTCAAAAGTTGGTTTCTTGAAAATTTCCCCAGTTTCTGAATCATAAACTTCATATCTTTTATCAAGAAATTGATTAGCAGAAGACAATTTATTAAAATTCACAATTTCTAAACTGCCAATATCAATCTTATAACTCACCCTTGAATCTACAGTACCATCAGATAAAGCTGCTTTCAAATCTGTATATTCGTTAGTGGTGGGAAAATTCAGATACAGACTTTTAGAAAGATAATGTTTTTTCAATTCTTCAATTTGTGCAGGAATAAATACATCTGACTCTTCCCGTAAATGAGCAGATAAAATACTCGTTAAAGTTTTAATTTCTGCCAGTTGAGTAAATAAACCTTCCACACTGCTATAATTACCTTCAAAACTGACTAAAGGTAAATCTGCTAATTGCAAAGTATATTCTTTTTGAAAATCAAATTCCTCCCTATCAATAACCCCTACCGCTTGCAATTCATCAAATGCTTTTTTACTGCTAATTTTCACTTTTAAAGTCTTAACATTAATTTCTCCATCACTGACAATGGTATAATTATTAAAAGTCGTTAAATCATTTAATAACACACCTGCAACTTCAGTAATTGGGGTTTTATCTTCCGCTTTTACCAGCTTCACTTTTTGCGTAAGCAGCATATTAATAGTTGCGGTATTGCGGTTAATATCAAAAGTTCCCATCTGCACATAATCACCTGGTTCAATATATTCTATTTCTAACCAAGGTTTGATTAATTCTCCATTTTCTCCCCTTGTACCATTAACCCGCTTAATACCCTTTCTTTGATAAGTTTCTTTCAGATGTTTGAGGTTAATAATGATATGTTGATGATGTTTTGATAAAATATCAATCAATGCCAAAACGGAAATTTTATCATTAACTTTGACATAATCTAAAATTTCATGTTCAGCTAAAACATGAGGATAAAAAATGGCAATTTCTAAATCTTTGGTAAAATCAGCAATGTCTTCATTAGTTAAAGCTTTTGCGTGTCTTGCGGTTAAGGTTGCATTGAAGGTACTCGCAAGCGCGTATTTCGCAGTATTCAAATTTCCATCAGCTAAATTTGCCTTAGCAAAAATATAAACAGATGGATCATTTTGTGCCACCGGAACATCTGTTAATTGTTCATAAGCTGCTTTGGTAATTTGCTTATATTTATAGATGTAAGCTTCGTCTTCTGGTTTTAAACCAAAAACTTTTAATGTTTGGTTTGTACCATTAATTTTTTCAGCAGTGGGAGAAAAGAAAACTTGATAACTGTAGTCACTAGCTAAGGTTTCTTCTATGACTATTCCCGTCGCTTCTTTTAACACATTTACAGTGTTATAAAGAGCATCATAAACTTCCTTAATATTCCCAGCTTGGATACAAACACCAGAAACAGAATTAGCGATTTTAGCGAGGAATTTAAAATCAGAAGAGGAAGAATAAGCAATGGTGTTAACAAAAACTTCCTTGTTTTTCAAATCATTACAAATTCCCTCTATTGCCTTAGATTCAGAATTAAAACTGCTATCATTAGCATAGCCATCACTGTGTAAAGTAATTGCAGTTAATTCATCAGGATGAATCAATTCATTAGCTAATTTCAAAGATTGAGAAATACAAGTTAAATAAGTAGCACGAATAGCTTTGATATCAGCCATGTAATCTAAATCTGGCTGCATTACCTCCTGAATCGGTACACGCTGAAAATGACAGGTTAAGTCACCTTTGGAAGAATAGGAAATCAACGTTACCACTAATTCTGAGTTGCTGTATTCATCCAGTGTCAAAAGTTTGATTAATGTTTCTTTTAAAGCCTCAATATCATAATACATTGAACCGGAACGATCAATAATCATGATACTATGAGCAATCATTTTTTTAGGAATAGCATCAGGCTTAATTTCCAGTTTTATTTTCTCAGTTAAATAAAAAGCTTTTTCCTTACCTGCGAGATTATAAACAGCAAACTTGGTTTTTTGACTTGTCATAATTTTGCCGATGGTAATTTTACAAGGAATATTGTCCAGGATCAATCACAGGATAAATTAATTTATACCTGATTGGGGTGATGTTGTAATATGTTGTAAAGAATCTAATTAGAGATGTTTTGATTGTTTCTATATCATATATAGTACATAAATACTATAAAAATGTCAAGGTCAGGGTAAAAATCTTTATATTTCTTAATTTTTGCTTGTCAGCAAAGTGAGAAATGTTTTACTAAATATCTTAAATGTAATGATGCTAACTAAAACTGCATTTAGATACCCGACTTCTTTGATAAATTAACATTCTTTACCAAAGATTCAATTAGGAAGTCGGGTATCTTTCGTTTGTGTTATAATAAAAATCCGACATAATTAACCTGCCAGAAAACTATAGCAATGACAAACAAAACCATGAAAAATAAAGAATTTTATGTAGTAATTAAAAGAGATGAAGATGGTATGTATATTGGTGAAGTGCCTCAACTGAAAGCCTGTTATAGTCAAGGAGAAACCATTGATGAATTGATCACTAATATTAAAGAAGTAATTGAAATGTGTTTAGAGGAATTAGAAGAAGAGTCAATAACAGAATTTATAGGAGTAAGCAAAGTAGTTTTATCATCACTAAATTACCAGCAATTACAGGAGAAGAATTAATTACCGCATTACAAAAAATAGGTTTTTATATAGTGAGACAAAAAGGTAGTCATGTCAGAATGAAACATCAAGATGATCGAGTTGTTTCTATTCCTTGTCATAGTGGTAAAACCATTGGTAAAGGTCTATTATTAAAAATAATGCGAGATGTAGATTTAACAAAAGATGAACTAATCGAACTTTTAGACTGACACCTAATTAAAGTATCTGCGTTTAATTTTGCCAATCCTAATTTATTCAGTACAAACAAACTACCCAAATATCAAGTTAAGATCAAGGAGACTTTACACTTCTTAACTCTGAGGGATATGGCGCGAGATTTACGGGGATTTATTAAAATTCTGGAAGAAAGAGGACAATTAAAGCGAATTTCGGCTTTAGTAGACTCTGAACTAGAAATTGCGGAAATTTCTAACCGAATGCTGCAAAAAGGTGGTCCAGGTTTAATCTTTGAAAATGTCAAAGGTGCATCTTTCCCCGTTGCAGTGAATTTGATGGGGACGGTGGAAAGGATATGCTGGGCTATGAACATGGAAAAACCAGAGGAGTTGGAAACTTTGGGGAGGAAGTTAAGTATGCTTCAGCAACCCAAACCCCCGAAAAAGATTTCCCAAGCGATAGACTTTGGTAAGGTGCTGTTTGATGTTGTCAAAGCGAAACCGGGAAGGGATTTTTTCCCTGCTTGTCAACAGGTGGTTGTGGAAGGTGATGATTTAGATTTAACTAAGTTGCCTTTAATACGTCCTTATCCGGGAGATGCCGGAAAGATAATTACACTGGGATTGGTAATTACCAAGGATTGTGAAACAGGTACTCCTAATGTGGGTGTGTATCGCCTACAACTGCAATCTGAAAACACCATGACCGTACACTGGTTATCGGTGCGGGGTGGTGCGAGACATTTACGCAAAGCGGCAGAACGTGGTAAAAAATTAGAAGTGGCGATCGCCCTTGGAGTCGATCCTTTAATCATTATGGCAGCAGCCACACCCATTCCCGTAGATTTATCAGAATGGTTATTTGCGGGACTTTATGGCGGTTCTGGGGTACAATTAGCCAAGTGTAAAACAGTAGATTTAGAAGTACCCGCAGATTCAGAATTTGTTTTAGAAGGAACTATCACCCCAGGGGAAGTTTTACCCGACGGTCCCTTTGGCGATCACATGGGATATTATGGCGGTGTGGAAGATTCGCCTTTAGTGCGGTTTCAGTGTATGACACACCGCAAAGACCCGATTTATCTTACCACCTTTAGCGGTCGTCCACCCAAAGAAGAAGCAATGATGGCGATCGCCCTTAACCGCATCTATACCCCAATTTTACGGCAACAAGTATCAGAAATAGTTGACTTCTTCCTGCCAATGGAAGCATTAAGTTACAAAGCAGCAATTATTTCTATTGATAAAGCATACCCTGGACAAGCAAGACGAGCAGCTTTAGCTTTTTGGAGTGCCTTACCCCAATTCACATATACTAAATTTGTGATAGTTGTGGATAAAGATATCAACATTCGTGATCCGCGTCAAGTTGTCTGGGCAATTAGTTCCAAAGTTGACCCAACCAGGGATGTATTTATATTACCAAATACCCCCTTTGACACCTTAGATTTTGCGAGTGAAAAACTTGGTTTAGGGGGGAGAATGGGCATAGATGCAACCACCAAAATTCCCCCAGAAACAGAACATGAATGGGGCGCACCTTTAGAATCTGATCCTGATGTTGCCGCAATGGTAGAAAGACGCTGGGCAGAATACGGATTAGCAGATTTAAAACTAGGAGAAGTTGACCCCAATTTGTTTGGTTATGATATGAGATAGCTGACTGGGGACAGAAGGCAGGAGGCAGGAGGCAGGGGAAGATGAATAACCCCAATGCCTAATGCCCAATGCCCTACATCCTTTTAGATATCATCCTTGCATCCCAGGTATAGAAACCAATTTGGTTAGGAACTCTAGAAAATCTACCTGTGCGATGACCTCTAGATAATTCATTGAGAACCTTATTTTTTACCTCTCTCATGTCCCGATCATCAAGTTCTCCATAGATACCATTAATGACTTCATTCACACCAAAAACCCGCCCTCTATGTTCACCTAAAAAAGATGTCAAAGCATCAATTAAAAATTGACCCTCATATTTTTTGAGCATGGGAATATCATTGGAGTGTGTTACAGCCACAGGCTTTTTTCTTCTACTTTTACTACGAGTAGATGAGCCATTATGATGATTGGGATCTAACAAACTTAAAGCCAGAGTATAACAACCAGGTTCGTTAGGAATAGCCGACCAATAACCCCTTTCTCTACCTTGAGTCAGAGAAGATTGAACCCTACCTTTGACGATTTTAAAGATAGTAGATTCTAACTCACCATAGAGCGATCGCACAATAAAATCTATATGGCAAACAGTCCCAGCATATTCATGCAATAAAATCCTTAAAGCTTCCATTCGACTCAAGGATTTATATTCAGGAAGCATGGGAATTTCTGCCCCCTTCGTAAAATGTTCATAACTATCCCCAGACGTATTTCTCAGATCAGAAACTGCAAATTTCCTAACCCCATTACTTGAACCATTTGTTTTCCATTCTTGAGAGTGAGAAGGTTCTGACTCTACAGACTCCAACAAGTCTAAATCAGACTGATGATCTGATGCTAAAAATAAACGAGAACTTTGTTGATCACCAGTTGCTAATTCTGAAATTCGTTCCTGTTCATCACCATAGGACCAAGGAGATAATAAAGCTTCTACATGATCCAATTGCGATCGCGCTTCAATAAATAGCCGTTGGTACTCTTGTGCCAGACCAGCATAATAGTCTCGTAATTCCAACAATGGTCTAATAAATACCTCTGAAGGAGGTTGTAATTGTTCTTGGTTGTTCATATTACTTCAATTATTCTAATTCAATGTCACTTTTGTAATTCATCGCATGAGGCTTGAGTTTTCTAGGATCATGAGCAGATTTTTTCGGAGGTTGAGGAGGACGGCAACTTTCACAATATAAAGGTCTAGGTCCAAAGGTTTCCCGTTTTGTCGCTTGATTACATTCTTTACAAACAAAATGAAAAACACGAGTGTGAATCTGTCTTTTATGCGCTCTAACAGTATATTCTCTCACATCAATGATCTTGGTAGCCATAATTTAAGAATTGCCCAGTTCTGTACTCTTAATATAGCTATTCAAGCAAACAAAACAATTTCAGTGTGTGTTTTACTGCAAGTTTTATTCAAATCCTTAAAATAAAGTCAAATAGGATAAACATTTGTATAGTTAAGAATAAACAGCAAAGCCATCTCAACTTCTGAGATTGTGCCGCTAATCTCCCCTTTCCTGAAGATGACATTTGATATTTAATTTAAGTCTTTCTATTTGTTCATCTCTATCTACTGATCATCTGGATAACTTTGCATAAATTTGATAGTCAAACCATCCTCCTCATGGATGAAATCACCTAATGAATTTGTTCATCTGTTGTAATTTATGATTCATTAGGGCTTGCTGAATAAATGTGAAAATATTACAAGTAAAGGGTCTTAGCCTGCTGGAAGTTAAAAAAGTGCAAGACTTTACGAGGTGGGATCTCAAAAACCTTGCATTTAATTTCTACACAAAGGAAAAATCGCTCTCATCGAACTCTTCAAACTGTTCCCTGTCTCCACGACAAGACTTTTTCAGCAAACCCTATTTATTTTGTTTGAGAAATAGATCCCTAACTTGTGGTCGGGGATCTCCTTGATCTTCTGACTCCTGACTCCTTGATATCCTATGATTGGGACTCCACAAAATCAGCATCAATCACATCTTCACCCCGACCACCTTGTGCTTCTCGACTGCTTCCATCAGGACTTACATCTGGTCTTCCCGCTTGGGCATAAACCGCACTACCAATTTGCATCAAAATTTGCTGTAATTCACTGCTAAGAGACTTGATCCGATCAAAATTATCTTGATTGATAGCTTCCCGCAAATCTTTGACTAACTCATCAACTCGACTTCTATCACCAGCACTGACTTTATCACCCAAGTCTCTGAGTTCTTTTTCAGCTTGATAAACTAAAGAATCAGCTAAATTCTTAGTATCAATTTGTTCACGTCTTTTTCTATCTTCCTGTGCATGAGCTTCCGCATCCCGCACCATTTTTTCTACATCTCGTTTATCAAGAGTAGAAGCACCAGTAATAGAAATTGACTGCTGTTTATTAGTGGCTTTATCCTTAGCGGTCACGGAAAGAATACCATTAGCATCAATATCAAAGGTAACTTCAATTTGTGGTACACCTCTGGGTGCTGGAGGAATACCATCTAAACGGAAAGTACCCAAACTTTTATTATCTTTTGCTAACTCTCTTTCACCTTGTAAAACGTGAATTTCCACATTACTTTGACCATCAGCCGCAGTAGAAAAAATCTCCGATTTCTTCACAGGAATAGTTGTATTACGGCCAATGATTTTAGTCATCACACCTCCCAGAGTTTCCACACCTAAAGATAAAGGAGTGACATCAAGCAGTAAAATATCTTTAACTTCACCTGATAAAACACCCGCTTGAATAGCAGCACCTACCGCTACAACTTCATCAGGATTCACACCTTGACAGGGATCTTTACCTGTCATTCTTCTCACTAATTCTTGCACAGCAGGAATACGAGTAGAACCACCAACTAAAACAATTTCATCAAGTTGGGCATTTGTCAGTTTTGCGTCTTGCAATGCTTGTTGTACTGGTTGACGACAACGATCTAAAAGATCCGCCGTCATCTCCTCAAACTTAGCCCTTGTTAATGTCATATCCAAATGTTTAGGACCTGCTTGGGTAGCCGTAATAAAGGGCAAATTGATATTAGTTTGAGTGGCGCTAGAAAGTTCAATTTTTGCCTTTTCTGCTGCTTCCGTTAATCTTTGTAATGCCTGTTTATCTTTCCTTAAATCAATACCTTCATTAGTTTGAAATTCATGTGCTAACCAATCAACAATCTTTTTATCAAAGTCATCACCACCTAAATGAGTATCCCCACTGGTAGATTTAACTTCAAACACACCATCCCCAACTTCCAAAATAGAAACATCAAAAGTACCGCCACCAAGGTCAAATACTAAAATAGTTTCATTTTGTTTCTTATCCAAACCATAAGCTAATGCTGCTGCTGTTGGTTCATTGATAATGCGGAGAACTTCTAAACCAGCAATTTTACCTGCATCTTTAGTAGCTTGGCGTTGGGAATCATTAAAATAAGCAGGAACAGTAATTACTGCTTGAGTAACTTTTTCTCCTAAATATTTACTAGCATCATCAACTAACTTTCTCAGAACTTGGGCAGAAATTTCTTCTGGTGCAAATTGTTTATTAACTGCGGGACAACTGAGTTTTACATTACCATTACTATCACGCAGTGTCCTATAGGAAACTTCCGTTGCTTCATGGGTAATTTCTTCATGTTTGCGACCAATGAACCTTTTCACAGAATAAAAAGTATTTTCTGGGTTCATTACCGCTTGTCGTCTAGCAATTTGACCTACCAAACGTTCACCAGTTTTAGTGTAAGCTACCACAGAAGGAGTGATGCGTTGACCTTCAGAATTAGCTATTACTAAAGGTTGCCCACCTTCCATCACAGCAACACAAGAATTAGTAGTTCCTAAATCAATTCCTACTACCTTTGCCATAGTTTCCCCCTGGACTTGAGTAGAAGTTTTTCAGAAGTGCTATTCTCTCGTTCCCAGTCTGAGACTGGGAATGCTATTACAGAGTCTCTGACTCTGCTATCACTAAAGGCAGAAATTTCAATAATTCATTCCCATACAAAGTATGGGAACGAGAAAATGAGATGTAAACTGAATGTGGGATGGGCATCTTGCCCGTCACAGGCTAGAAGTCTGTGCCACAGGTGTTCATATCTCAAATGAAAATGCTATAGCTGACTGCTTATAGCTAATAGCTTAAAAATTAACCGAGATTAACTTTGAAAGCTTTTTGTTTTTCAGGTTCTGTTTTCGGCAAGTTCAAACGCAAAATACCATCTTTATATTCTGCTTGAACTTCTTCATGTTTGACAGTAGAAGGTAAAGGAATTATCCTTTGAAACTTACCATAACGAAATTCTGAACGAGTGTAACCTTCTCTTTCAGTTGTGGTTTCAGACTTCCTTTCACCAGTAATAGAAACAGCTTCAGGAGTTACTTCAACATTCACATCTTTGGCTTCTAAACCAGGCAGTTCTAATTTCAATTTATAGGCATCATCAGTTTCTTCGAGTTCAGCAGCAGGGATAAAAGTTAACCCTCCTCTTTCACCTCCATCACCTGGTATCATTCTTTCAAACAAACGATTCATCCGCCTTTGTAAAGTATCAATTTCGCGGAAAGGATCCCAACGTTCAAGTTCGCGGAAGGGTTCTAAACGTTCAAGATCGCGGATAGGGTCCCAACGAACTAATGCCATAACTATCTCCTATACAATGCTGTATTTGGCTTGCGGAGGCTTAATTTTCAGCTTCACAGATGGCAAACAATACTCGTATATTTTTTTAATTTTTTATTGCGTGAAGCTTTATCTTTTGCTTCCTAATTAAACAATAACACCAAGATTTAAATTTAGTAGGTTCGGTTTTATAGCTATAGAAATCGCAATAGCCGTACCTGCTACATTGTTTCACAATTTGTTACAAGTATGTCCATAAAAAATGCACCTTATGTTAGTTGTAAATATCTCAACATTACCCTCAGTTATCAATTGACAATTGACAATTGATAATTGATAATTAATTGTTTAATTCCAGCTTTAAAACCTCTCTTTTCCATGGAAAAAGCCAAAAATGCCGCTTTTTTAAGCCTCTTCCTTTAAGGAAGAGGTAATTGTCCATTATTGAAGGCTATGCAGCAGTCAAACTTCTATCAAAAAAACAAAAAATAAAAATCCCTCTTAGGTAGAGTTATAAAGTAAAAAAAATATATTCATTCTAACTTATGAGATATATTGAGATATATATTGTAGTAAAACTTTTTCATGTTCACGAATAAAAAAGTGATCACCAGAAAACTTATGTAAAGAAAAAGCTGCTGTCGTCTGTTCTTGCCATGCTTCTAATTCATAATCAGTAAATGCGGGATCTTGCAGTCCACCAAAAACACTAATGGGAAAATCAAAAGGTGGTTGATGGGTGTAAACATAAGTTTCTAAAACTGTAAAATCAGCCCGGAGAATAGGCAGAAAAAGTTGGATCAATTCTTCATTTCCTATGACACCATCAGGAGTACCATTAAAATTGCAAATTGCTTGCCAAAATTCATCATCTGGTAAATTGTAAATTTTTCTTTTTGTGGGTGTAACTTGGGGAGCATTGCGAGCAGAAACAAATAAATGTAATGGTGTTAAATTATAATCTGAGCGCAGTAAACGAGCTAATTCAAAACCAACGAGTCCACCCATACTATGTCCAAAAATAGCAAAGGGTTTATCTAAAAATGGGATGAGATTTTTCGCTATTTCTTCAACTAAAGGCTGCATTTTTGTGTAGGGAGGAAATTTCATTTGTTTTCCCCTACCAGGAATTTCTATAGGACAGACTTCAATGGTTGGGGGTAAATGACTAGGCCAGGTGCGAAATATTATGGCGCTACCTCCTGCGTAGGGTAAGCAAAATAGGCGCATTTTTGCTTGGGGGTTGGGTTGGGGAAAGGTTGTTGTTCCCATTTTCCTGTATTGTTATTTTTCTCGGTTTTAGGATATCAGGAAAGGGATGTTTTTTCTCACGCAGAGGCGCTGAGGAGGAGGAAAAATACACAAAAATATAATTTTATGTAGGTGTAATTCATGAATTATCCCTACACGAATAAAACTTCTTAAAAATCAACTCCCCGCTTCAATTCCACACCTTGATTAGCATAATGTTTATGACAATAAACCTCAGAATGAATACTTGCTAAATCAAAATAAGCAGGTTGATTTTGACAACGACCAGTAATAATAACTTCCGTATCTTTTGGTTTACGCAGCAAAGCCTGTACAATTGGTTCAACAGGGAGTAATTCTAAATCAACGGTGGGATTAAGTTCATCGAGGATGATAGTTTTATACACACCAGAAGCGATCGCTGTTTTGGCAATTTCCCAACCTCTTTCCGCTTCTACATAATCTAATTCTTGCCGAGAATTACGCCACACGATCGCATCCCTTCCACAGCGTAAATGATCCACTACTTCAGGATAAGACTGCTGCAAAGCGGCGATCGCTGCATCTTCAGTATATCCACTACCACCCTTCAACCACTGCATAATTAATACACGGGTAGAACCAGGATGATTAATCCCCCTACCTATTGCCTGTAAAGCCTTGCCTAAAGCACTAGTAGACTTACCTTTGCCAGCGCCAGTATAAATTTCTATACCTTCAATCAATAATTCTTTGGCTGTGGGGTGGTGTTGGGGTTTCATTTCCGAGTGCAGATCTGCAATATCCAGTAATTGTTGCGGTGCTGCCCGACCTGTGGTAATAATTTCTAATTCCTGGGGTTTAGATTTTAAAGTGTTTACCACCTCATCCACAGGAAGCAAACCCAAATCTAAAACAGGGTTAATTTCATCTAAAACCACAACAGAATATAAACCAGAGGCGATCGCACCTTTAGCTACATCCCAACCCCGTGCTGCTTCTGCGCGATCAAAAGGGGTAATTTCATCATGGCCGAAATATTCCGCTCTACCAGTGCGAACCTGATCAATTAAATGGGGAAAACCACGCTGCAAAGCGGCGATCGCTCCATCCTCATCATAATCACGTTCTGGACCCTTCAAAAACCGCAACAGTAACACACGATCAAAATTACTCTCAGCATTGATACCTAGCCCAATAGAGCGCAGAACCACCCCTAAAGCTGCTTGGGACTTACCTTTACCCGCACCATCATAAACATGAATTTGACCCGTGAGGCGTTCAGAACGCGCTTGTGCTGTGCGAATACCGATGCCATTTCTTGTCATTTTTGGAAAACTTTAAAAAAGCTGTAACGTGGCTGTTTCTGATCTTACCGAACCTCAGGAAGTATTACCAACTAATTCACCAACAGTCAGCAGTCAGTAGTCAAAACCTAAAACCCACGTAGGTAAATTTTGTCTGTGTAGCCACGACTTCGACTCCCTGGCACAATTAGAGAAAAAATGGTCAAAAAAATGAGATAATTTCCCCCATCATCCGTATAATCTCAGTTATCTTTCATGGTACATCAAGAAATTGATTCATTCAATGTTATACTCAATCCTACGTTTTTAAACGTGGTTTCCTCCTGCCTCCTATCTCCTGCGTCCTGAAAAATTTCAAACTTTATCATTTATAGAAGCTTTATGTCAGACGAATTAACATTACCGAGAATTTTACCCCTTGGGGCAATTTTGTTTGAAACTTTATTTTTACTAATTGCCATTCCCCTAGAAGGGTACCTTCTCAATAGATCACTCAAATTTGACAAAAAAACCAGCATTTTTTACGCCATAGCTATGAACGTTTTTTCCAGTGTCATTGGCTGGAATGTATTTTTTATGGTCGAACCAATATTAGCTGTAGGTATCAAGTCAGAATTGATTAGTTATATATTTTTTAATACCTTTAAAAGCGCCAGCATACAGAATTCTCTAATTCTCATTGGCTTTCTGGTTTTCTTTGGTACATTTTTAGTCAAGTTTGCATTGTTAAAACTGTTGATTATTACCTTAGATGAAGGGGGTAAAAAACAAGAAAGCACAGACACCACTCAGCGCCAAAAAATCCTTATTAGCGAAAGAATTAAATTACAAAATACCAGCTTAATTACTACTACTTTAATCGCCAATTCCTTGAGTTATACCGCTATTTCATTAATTTTAGTCATTCGTGGTTTTGTGATTAGGAATTAAATTGAGAAATTGAGAAACTAAGTGAAAACATCAGCCAGGTAAAAATAGCTAAAAATAGGTGCAAATATGAATTCATCATTGTTTAAAGAAGTAATACAGCTATTTAAATTTGTTCAAGATTTATTTTTGGGCATTCAAAAACTTGTCATGCCTCCCAAAGCTTTTTCTTGGCAGACATTTATCTATTTAAGCCTTTTCGCGTGGGTAAATTCATATTTTGCCACAGGACTAATCAAAGATATAATTGCCTTAACAGGTTGGGGATTTTTAATTGCAGGTACAGCTTGGTATACCACCGATGGTCCTGCAAGAGTTCCAGGAACTTTTATGCCAGTAGGTGCATTAATCACTGGGTTTTTAGTCAGTATATTTGCTTTTGGACATCAGGAAAATGTAGTTACACCTAGAACTATAGTTCTTTGGCCGACAATTGCAGCTATAATTACCGCCATCCCAGAATTTTTCTCAGGAACAGGTACATCAACAAAAGCTACCCTTCCCAAGTTAGAAGCACGCCAAAAAATCATTATTTTACTTGCTTGGTCGATGTTGATAAGTTGCTGGATTCAGTTTTACTTTGTTATAGATAAATGGTTAAAAGAATATCCCAGTTTATCCGCAGATAATTTTCAACGCAGCGCCTTTGTAATTAAACTAGAACCAAAATCAAAAAGACCAGAAAACGGTAATATGATTTTAAATAAAATTCAACCGCTAATAGAAGAACAAATATCCAGAAGAACTTGGTCAGAAGTAGAAAGATGGTTACTAGAAGCTAACCAACAAGTAGGCAATTTGGGTAAAAGAATGATTAACCAAAACCTCAGCGAATACGAAGAAAAAGGACTCTGGAAAATAGAACCGCGTGTAGTTAATATCAAATCTGGTTACAGATTAGATATTCTGAGTATTTGGCAAGGACCAACTGCTAATGGTAGGGGATTTTATCTGCAAAAATCTTGTCAAATTCAGCCAGTATCAACTGTTAAAAGTCCAGAAAATAAAAATGCAGTAGCATCCATTAAATGCGAACGCAACAGCAGATTTTTCCTTGGTTCACCACCACCACAACAGTAGATTTATTTATCAATTACCAATTACCAATTACCAATTACCCATTACCAAAAAATATGAACGCAGTCAGAACATTTGTAATGGCAAAAAACGTATTTCAGGAAGTGATACGCGATCGCATCCTGTACATTATCGGTTTTTATGCAATTATCCTCGCTGTTGCCAACCGGGCAATTTTTGAATTTGCAGCTACAACCCAAGACAAAATCTTTTTAGATGTGGGTTTAGCAGTAATGAATGTCATTGGTTTAATTGTTGCAGTCTTTATTGGCACAGGACTTGTCAACAAAGAAATTGAAAAACGGACTATTTTCATGTTAATTGCTAAACCTATCAGCCGTAGTGAATTTATCACCAGTAAATACTTAGGTTTATCAGGTGTGTTGGGTGTACTTCTAGCATCCATGACATTTATTTATTTGGTATTTTTGCAACTTGGTAAAATGTCCTATCCCCTACCCAGCATTCTTTTAGCCATACTTTTCTTATTTTTACAATTAACTTTAATTACGGCTGTAGCTGTCACATTAGGAGTTTTTACCAGTTCCTTAATAGCCACAGCTTTAACATTTGCCGTCTATTTAATGGGCAATATTACCAAAGATTTAGTCGCATTAGGTCGCCTCAGTGAAAACACTGCGGTAGAAAGAATTACCCAAGGTTTATATCTCATACTCCCAGATTTATCTCGCTTAGATTTAAAAAATGATGCCGTTTATGGACTGCAAGCAATACCGGATACTATAACACTATTAAGTAATGCTGGTTATGGCTTACTTTACAGTTTCATGTTGTTGGCGATCGCCATTTTGATCTTCTTGAAAAAAGAGTTTTAAAGGTGATTGGTGACTGGTGATTGGTGATTGGTGACTGGTGATTGGTGATTGGTGATTGGGTAGTAATTGATAATCATGAATCATCAATTATCAATTATCAATTGTCAATTATCTCCCCAGGTTTGTAACTGCAAATAAACTAACACCAAAGTCACCACTAATAACACAGTAGCAACTGCGGCGGCGTAACCAAAATCAAATTGACCAAAAGCTTCTTGATAAGTGTAATAAACTAACAAATTAGTAGAATTTAAAGGACCGCCTCCTGTAATCACATAAACAGGTTCAAAACTTCGTAATGTAAAAATTCCCGTGGTGACAGTCGCAAAGATTAAAGTAGGTCTTAATCCTGGTAAAGTAATATGCCAAAATTTCTGCCAACCATTTGCACCATCTAATTCTGCTGCGTCATAAAGACTAGGAGGAATAGCTTGCAACCCAGCCAAAAAAACCACCATATTAAAACCTATTTGTTTCCAAATACTAAATAAAATTATCACAGGCATTGCCCAAAAAGTATCACCTAACCAAGATATGGGTGCAACACCAAAAAAATCTAAAAATCCATTCACAGGACCAGTATTTTGAAACAACCAACGAAAACCTAAACCAGCCGCAACCAGTGAGATAATAGAAGGGAGAAAATAGGCACTTCGCAAAAGTCCCCGCAAAGCTAAAGAACGATCTAATAATACCGCTAATCCCAAAGGAATCACCAAACTGGGAACAAGACTACCAAAAGTAAAATAAACAGTGTTAAACAGAACTTGCCAAAAATCAGAGTTTAGCAACAACCGCCAATAATTTTTAAAACCTACCCAATAAATACCCGATGAAGTAAAACTACCAGCAGTAAAACTGAGATAAAACAAATAGGCAATAGGCCAAATTATAAATAAACCTAACAAAATCAGTGCTGGTGTGAGAAAAACCCAAGCCGCAGCAGTATCATTATCTAGTAGTTCCGAAGGAGAAAAACGGGATGGTTTCATGATAATCTTAGACATTCACAGTATATTCATAATTTTATGAGAGTTTATGAGTCAATATTACCCCATTGATGGCACACCTAGTCTAGTTTCTCCTGATATTTCTCTGGAAAATTCACAACCTAGCAACGTTTTGAAACTGGGAGTAATGGCTTCAGGAAATGGTAGCAATTTTGAAGTAGTTGCCCAAGCTATCCAAGCAGGGAAACTCAACGCCCAAATTCAAGTTTTAATTTACAATAATCCCACAGCAAAAGCCGCAGAAAGGGCAGCAAATCACGGAGTAAAGGCTGTATTATTAAATCATCGTGACTATAAAAAGCGCGAAGATTTAGACAGAGAAATTGTCAAAACTTTTAATCAACATGATGTAGAATTAGTGATTATGGCTGGCTGGATGCGTTTGGTAACACAGGAATTAATTGATGCTTTTCCTGATAAAATTATTAATATTCATCCCAGCTTGTTACCGAGTTTCAAAGGTGTGCGGGCCGTAGAACAAGCATTAGAAACCGGAGTTAAAATAACTGGTTGTACTGTACATTTACTGCGTTTAGAAATGGATAGCGGACCAATCATCATGCAGGCCGCAGTCCCAGTATTACCAAATGATACAGCAGAAACCCTACACGCAAGAATCCAAATTCAGGAACACCGTATTTTACCATTAGCCATTGCTTCCCTCGCTGACAGGTGACAGGTGACAGTTGACAGTTGACAGTTGACAGGTGACAGTTGACAGGGGGAATTATATTTTACCAATTACCAATTACCAATCACCAATCACCAATCACCAATCACCGCTATAAATGCTACAATCCTCTGTTAGAAAATTTTAGGATATCTCCATGTCAGTTTTAACTAACCCCATAAAGTTTGGTACTGATGGCTGGCGGGGTGTTATCGGTGATGAATTTACCTTTGAACGCCTAGCTATAGTTGCCCCAGTCGCAGCTAAAGTATTATATAATACCTACTATTCCACAGTCAGTAGCCGTACCATCATTGTCGGTTACGATCGCCGTTTTATGGCAGAAAATTTTGCCCGTGTTGTCGCTGATGCTGTCAAAGCCGTTGGTTTTGATGTCCTGTTTAGCGAAACCTACGCACCCACTCCCGCTTTTAGTTGGGCTGCAAAAGACCTCAATGCTTTAGGCGCTTTAGTCATCACCGCTAGTCATAATCCTGGATCATATTTAGGTTTAAAAGTCAAGAGTGCTTTTGGTGGTTCTGTGCCTCCAGAAGTTACCAAAGAAATAGAAGCACTATTAACAGAAGCAGTACCAACCGCAACAACTCCGGGCAAAGAAGAGACATTTGATCCCTGGCCTAGTTATTGTCAAGCATTAGAAAAAAAAGTAAATATTGACAAAATTCGTCAAGCAATATCATCAGGTAAATTAACATTATTTGCCGATGTCATGCACGGTGCGGCTGCTAGTGGTTTGGGTAGATTATTAGGTGAAAAAGTTAAAGAAATTAACAGCAACCGAGATCCTTTATTTGCAGGAGGTGCGCCCGAACCTTTACCAAAATATCTTTCCCTTTTATTTACAGAAATCAAAAATCATGGGGAAGAAAATAACAATAATAACTCAGGTTTAACAGTAGGTTTAGTATTTGATGGAGATTGCGATCGCATTGCCGCAGTAGATAAAAATGCTAATTTCCTCAGTTCGCAAATCTTAATTCCCATCTTAATAGATCACCTCAAAACCAGACGCAATTTTACAGGGGAAATCGTTAAAACCGTTAGCGGTTCTGATTTAATTCCCCGTGTTGCGAACTTATTGAATTTACCTGTATTTGAAACCGCCGTTGGTTATAAATACATTGCCGATAGAATGTTAGCCACAGAAGTATTATTAGGTGGTGAAGAATCAGGTGGTATTGGTTATGGTAGCCATATTCCTGAAAGAGATGCTTTACTATCAGCATTGTATGTATTAGAAGCAGTAGTAGAATCGGGTTTAGATTTAGGTGATTATTATCAACAATTGCAGAAAAGAACTAATTTTTCCTCAGCTTATGATCGGATAGATTTACCCTTAGCGAGTATGGAAGTAAGAGGAAAATTATTACAACAATTACAAACCCAACCTTTAACAGAAATAGCAGGTAAAAAAGTCATTGATTGTAATACAATAGATGGTTATAAATTCCGTCTTGCTGATCAAAGTTGGTTAATGATTAGGTTTAGTGGCACTGAACCAGTATTACGCCTTTATTGCGAAGCACCAACTTTAGAACAAGTCCATCAAACCCTAAATTGGGCTAAAACTTGGGCTGAATCAAATTAGGGGACTGGGGACTGGGGAC